>NZ_JBHTWX010000023.1:0-82225 GCF_042792155.1 Kitasatospora sp. NPDC056651
CCTTCGCGCTTTGGTCAGCGTCCCGAATCGGGAGGTGCTGTCGGGGGGAGTCTGCGGGCAGTGGCCAGTCGGTGAAGGCTGAGCCGGACGGCGGCCGGGCGCAGGCGGAGGTCGGCGGCGAGTTCCTCAGGGCTAAGGCCGGGCCTACGCTGCAGGTGGTCGAGGACGGTGCGGTCGGTCCGGTTCTCGGCGGTGCGGATGGTTCGGTAGGCCGCCAGCGTGCCACCCCAGAGGGCGAACAGCCCTGCGGCGCACACCCCGTGGGCGCCGGTCACCGCAGCACTGATCGCGGTTGCGGCGCCGATCACAGCGGTGGAGTACCAGGCGGTCAGCGCGACGGGGCCGCGGACCAGGCGGTCGGGCATCGGCAGGTACTCCCCTTCATGCTCGGTGGCGAGTGGCGAGTGGCGAGTGGCGAGTGGCGAGTGGCGAGTGGCGCGGGTCAGCCGGACGCGGGCTCGGAGGGCTTGCCGTGCAGGTCGCTGCGGCGGCCCTGGCCAGGGGGCGTCCAGTCCTGGAAGGTGGACGGCTTCCAGCGGGGGCGGTCCGGGACGCTGGTGTCGTCGGGATCGGGCAGGGTGCCCCTGTTCTTGCGGTTGCGGGCGGCGCCGACGCTGATGCCCAGGTGCGCGGCGACCTCGGCGTAGCCCCAGAGCTGCTGGTCGTCGGCCATGTGCGTGTCCTAATCCTCGGTGTTCCGGTGATGAGCGTACGCGCCGCCGGTCGGGTGGGTGTACGGCGAGGCCGCCCCGGCTGGTCAGCGCGGGGCGGCCTTGTGCGGTGCTGTTCAGGAGTCGACGAGGCGGTTGGCGAGTTCGAGGGCGGCGGTGGCGACGGCGAGGGCGGAGCACAGGCCGGTGACCTCGTCCAGGGTGGGGCGCACCAGGCGGGGCCAGTCGTCGCTGGCAGCGGGCCAGGTGGCGAGGTGGACGTCGGCGGTGGCGAGGCCGAGGCGGGCGATGACGTCCCAGCCCGCTTCGGGGGCCTTCTCCCACCGCAGCAGGATGCGGCCGAAGGGGAGTCTCGTGGTGGTGGCCGGGAGCCAGAGGACCTCGATCGGTTGGCCGGGGTCGGTGGGAACGCGGCGGACGAGCGCTCCGCTCGCCCAGTGGGGTACGGGGTGCAGTGCGAGCCGGTCGAGCGGCTGCGTGCGGGTGCGGCGGTGGGTGGTCGGGATGTGGGTCTCCTTCGGGCGGGCGGTGGTTCAGGCCCAGGCGAGTTCGTCGCGGACGGCGGAGGGCAGGTAGCTGTCCTGGCCGTCTTCGGCGAGGTAGGCGATGCCGTCGTGGACGACGACGTCCGTGCCGATGTAGTGGGCGAAGGCCCAGTCCGGGTTGACGGCGAGACGGACACGCAGGTTCGGGTCGACGGTCTGGAGCTGGGCGATCAGGTGGGCGACGGTCAGGTACTGGGGCATTGCGGGTCTCCGAGTAGAGAGGCGGTGGTGGGTATGGGCGGCGGTCACGGGAGGTCGAGGCGGAGCCGGTCGCGCAGGACGGCCGGGCCCTTCGGGTGGGGCTTGGGGTGGGTGGCGAGGTGCCGCTTGCGGGACTCGTCGACGTAGCCCTTGCTGGTGCCTTTGAACTCTCAGTCGCCGCAGGTGCAGACGGCCTGGGAGTAGGAGCGCCCGGGGCAGTCGGGGTGGAGCGGCTTGCCGGAGCTGGTGTGCTTGTGCTCGGGTGGGCAGAGGCTATGGTCGGCGTGGTGGTTGGTCAGCGGGGCGCGGTGGACGGTTATTCAGACCCTCTCGGTGGGCGGAATCGTCGGGGTGGGCAAGGCGTCTCGGGGATGGACGAGGACGGGTTCGTCGGCGGGCCACGGGTCGCAGCACTCCCAGGGGAAGTCCCGGGTGAGGACCACGGTCCCGTGCGGGCCCTCGACCTCGGGCAGGCCGCAGACGCCGCATCCGCACGTGAGGTCGTACGGTCCGGGGTCGGCCGGGTAGGGGCCGCAGGCGAAGTAGTCCGTGCGGCGCAGGCGCCCTGGGGCGGCGAGTGCGAAGGCGGAGACGATCAGGTCGCCGGGGCGGACCTCGTCCGCGCGGACGACCCGCAGGGTCGGGCTGGCGAGGACGCGGCGGGCGGCGCGGTGTTCGGTGGTGGCGGTGACGATGAGCGGGTGCAGGGCGACGTGCTGGGTGTTCGCGGCGTGTCCCTTCGCTGGCCTGCGGTTTTCGGCGACACCGATACTTTGACATGCAGCGTCCCGAAGTTGGCAGTCCTTTTTTCGGGACCGGTGCTCTGCCGTGGGCGAACCGGACGGGAATGGATCAGGGGTGCGGGGTGCTGAACCGAGGTTGCGGCGCGGAGCCGTACAGGGTCGGAGGGGGACGAAGGCGTTGGTGCCGAACAGAGGCCGGGACATGGCGGCGCTGGAGCGCAAGATCCGCAGCGCGGGCCGGGCGTGGACGATGGGCGACGTCGCGATGATCGCCGAGGGCCAGTGGGCCGTCGCCACGGGCCGGGCCGAGCACGGGCAGACCGTGATGGTCGAGGAGCGGCTGGCGGACGGCCGGCGGGTGGAGCTGACCCTGGAGGAACTGGCCCGCGTGGTGGGTACCGACCCTGGCACCCACCACGACAGGGCAGCGGACTGACCGGCGCTACCGCCGGTTCACCACCAGCGGGGCCGGGGCGGCGGCTGGTGGAGTTGGCCGGTCGACAGACGGCCCGAGGGGGCGATACGCCTGTGAGGTGCGGGCGGTGGCGGCCCGGACTCGTTCGGCGTTCCGGCCGCCTTCGGCGTTGAGCGCGTGCTCGCGGGCGTCGACAACGTGGCGGATCATCTGGACGGCCGTGTTGCTCTCGGCGTAGGCCGCACGCAGCGAGTTCGCCGAGGCGGTGATCCGGTCGAGGTCGTAGAAGGCGGGAACATGGCCGGGCCGGGTAAGGGCGTGGAGCCGATCCTGGTGCACGGCGATGGAGTTGGACACGACGACGAGGTGGGCCCGGTGGTGCATGGCCGAGCGCAGCATCGGGTCCACGGCGGTCAGGCGGGATGCGGACTTCTCCAGATCGGCGATCGGCCGCCCCCAGGCTTTCTCGATCATCGCGTCCGCGCAGTCGAGGGCGGTGGCGTCGGTCACGGTGCTCTCCGGTGTGATGGCGGGGCGTCAGCGGACGGTGCGGGCGGCCGACACGGGTGCCGGTCCGGTCCAACAGGTCACGGAGGTCACCGGCCGCGCGAGGGGTGGGAGGCCGCCGTGACGGCGGCGGGGACACGCGTCGGAGGCACCGGGGGGTGGCTGAACAGGGAGGAAGGGGCGGCGCTGCGCCGCAGTGCCGCAGCGGTCCGCGTGGACTGCGCGGGGGAGTTGAGGGTGCGCTCGGCGGCCGGAACCGCAGGGGTCACGGCGGTGCTGTGTCGGCTGTCCCACTGCTGGATGGCGGTGTAGACGGGGCCGAGGGCCTGCCCGGCGTCGGTGAGGACGTACGGGGCGCCGTGTCGGTCACCGGTGCGGGCGACGAGGCCGTCCGCCTGCATGCGGTTCAGCCGGGTCGCGGCGAACTGCTCGGAGGCGCCGAGGCGTTCGGCTAGCTGGGGCAGGCGCACGCTCCCGTGCTCCGCGAACAGGCGGACCGTCTCGGTGGTGCCGACGAGCTGCAGGCGCTGCAGGGCGTCCTCGATCCGGTCGTACCGGCCCTGCGGGGTGTGGTCGATGTGGTCGGAGGACCACTCGGCAAGTGTGCGGTAGGTCGGGCCGAGCGTGCGGGCGGAGGACGAGAGCCGGTAGGGCGCCGCACGGTCGAACGTGCCGTCTCGGGTCACCAGGCCGGCCTCGGACATCGACGCCAGCCTCTTGCTGACGTACGACGGGGACAGCGCGGTGAGGTGCTGGGCGACGTCGGCAACCCGCATCTCCGGGCCGTACTTGGCGACCGTATGGACGACGTGGGTGGTCCACTTCGGCGCGATCCGGTGCAGGACGGCCTCGACACGCTGCGCGTCGGCGGTGCTCATGGGAGTGGTCTGGGCGGACATGGCCGGGAGTTCCTTGCTCAACAGGTACGGGTGGAGACGGAGGGCTGGGCCGCTCCTGGCGAGGGCACTGCCTGGGCGGGACCGGCCGCAGTGGGGGTGATGGTGCGGTAGAGGGCGGCGACCTGGCGCAGCCGCTCCGTGCGGGCGGCGGCGCCGGCGGCTACGCCCTCGGGGGTGAGCGAGAGCATGTGTCCCATCCGGGAGGCGGAGGTGTTGGTGTTGACGGCGACAAGGCCGGCGCCGATCAGCCGCTCGACCGTCTCGGCCTCGATCGGGGCGCCGAGTCCGGAGCCCCAGATGACGTGCTTGTCGCCGTGCACGCTCTCGCGCAGCCACAGGTCCCCGTGCTCCATCTGCCGCAACGCCGTCCGGGCGAGGCCCTGTTCGTCGTCCCATACGGTGGTGGCGGGTCGTGCTTGCCGGTTGGCCGGGGCCGTGGCGCCGTTGGTGTGCGCGGAGTCGCGACGGACCTGCGGCGCGGCGGTCGGCCGCTCGGTCTCGGCGCCGCGCTCGTAGGCACCGAGGACCTTGTCGAGCTGCCCGTAGGCCGCTCCCCTGCGGGCGGTGAGCAACTCGACCTGGAGCCCCGCGGACTGGATGATGCCGTTGACGCCGCGCATGCTCGCGTGGTCGCCACGGGCGATCGGCTGCAGGCGCTCGATCACCGTCTTCGCCTGCTCGGTGAGGTCCTGGTGGAGCCGGTCGACGTCCCGGGCGCACGAGGCGACCACCGAGGCGAGGTGGGCCAGCGGGCTTTGGTACGGGTGTTGACCGGCGAGGTCCTGGGCATCGCTGGCACCGAGCCGCTCGTAGACGAGGTGGGCTCCGGGGCGGGTGTGCGGGTCGTGCGGGTTCACCGGACCTCCTCCATCCGGGTGAGGAGGGAGCGGACCAGGGTGGGCAGGCTGTCGGGGCCCTCTCCGTCGAGGCGCACCGCGCTGACCGACTCGTCCAGGAGGCGGTGGGCGTCCTCGGTCAGCGCGCCGATGATCTCCGCGCACGCTTCCGTGAACTCCGCGCGGGCGAGCAGGGCCCGGTCCAGGAGCTGGAGGTAGAGGCCGGGCGGCAGGGCGGCCTCGGCGGCGAGAGCGGCGATGGCCTCCCGGTCCTGCGGTGCGAAGGCCGACAGGTCGACGTCGGAAGCGCCGTCGTCGTCGGCCGGGTGGTCGGCTTCGGCGACCAGGGCGTCGACGGCCTGGGTGAGGTCGGCGAGCGACTCGGTCAGCCAGCCCAGGGCGGAGACGTAGGAGGCGAGGGTGAACAGGGAGGCGGGGGTGGCCGGCAGACGTGCTTCCAGCAGGTTCTCCAGCCGGTCGGCGAGCGCGTTGATCGCCTTCGGCCCGGCGGTGAGCGGCCCGAGGACGGGGTGTAGGTGGGAGCGCGAGGGTGAGGCGGGGGGCTGGGCCGTGGCGATGCCGGAGACGGCCTCGGCGGCTTCGACGAGCCAGACGGCGAGGTCGGTGTGCGTGGGGGTGGCGGTGGTCATCATCGGGCCCTTCGGGCGGCGGCGCTGGGGGCGAAGCCGGGGGAAGCGGTGGTGTAGGCGGGGCCAGTGCTGCCGGCCTGTACGGGGCGGACGGACTGGGCGCGGGCGGCTCGCACGCGGGCTTCCTCGGCCGGGCCGAGGCCGGTCGACACGTTGAGCCCAGTACGGCCCAGGCGGTTCTGGGCGGAGCGGTACACCTGGTAGTCGAGCCGGGGGCCGGCGGCGACGAGGTGGACCTCGCGCCGGTGCTGGGAGGCGGGCGGGGCGTCACGGAACTGCACGACCAGGCGGTGGCTCGCGAACTGGTCGCCGACGCCGAGGTAGACCTTGTGGCAGCCCTCCAGCCGGCCTTCGAGGCGCTTGGCGACCCGCTCGCCGTGGACGAGGTCCTGCAGGTGCAGTAGCGCCTGGTCGCGGACGGCGTCGGGGAGCCGGCGCAGGTCGGAGATCGCGTCCGGGTGGGCGGAGAAGGCGAACTTGGCGCGGCTCACAGCGAGCGCCCCCGATCGGGCTGCGCGAGGGCGGCTGCTGCGGGTGCGGCGGCCACGATCTCGGCGACGCCGGGAGCGGTCGGGGCGGCGCTGCGGGCGAGCGCGGCGCGGGTGCGCAGGGCGTCGGCGTCCTGCCGGTACTCAGGAGGCTCGGGCAGCGGGGTGTTCCGGTCGGCCAGCCACGCCTCGGCGCCGGCACGGTCGGGGAAGGCGCCCTCGCGGACGGTGTAGGTGTTCTGCTCCGCGTCGGAGTGCTCGATGAAGAGCCGGACGGGCAGGTCGGCGGCGTCCCTGTCCACCACCATGGTCCACGCCTCGCCCGGACTCTCACGGGCGGCCGTGAGGCCGATCAGCTCGTAGCGCTCGCCCGCACGGTGGATCTGGTCCTCGATCCGGTAGGTGAGTTCGTCGGCGCCGACGAGGTCGCCGTCCACGGTCATCGCCCGGGGCGGGCAGCCGCGCTCGGCGAGCCACTTCTGGGCGAACGCCACGTTGGCGTGCGCGGCGCCGTCCAGCGCGAAGGTGCCCTGGGCCTGGTCGCGCCGGACGTCGAACGTGAACAGGTCCGGCAGGCTCCGTCCCGGGCCCCACGCAGCGCCGTTGTCGAAGGCGATCAGGTAGCTGCGATCGCCGACGTCGTGCCGCGTCAGCAGGTCGAGGTCGCTTTCCCCGGCGATGTCCCGCAGGATGCCGGAGCGGTCGTCGGCGGGCGACAGGCCGCCGAGGTCGAAGTCGAGGCCGGCGCTCATGCGGCGAGTCCCAGCTGGTCGGGGGTGGACAGGACACGGTGGGCGGGCCGGGACGGGCTCGTGGCGCACGCCGCGAACGGGCCGTCCGGTGCGCGGAGCTGGGCGATGGCGTGGTCGAGGTGGTCGCGGTGCCAGGTCGAGGGACCGCTCTGGCCGGCCTCGGCGGCGGTCAGCTGCTGCCAGGCGAGCCACAGCGCGTGGAGGCGGGCGACGGCCTCGGGGTGCTCGTGCCACTTCGCGCACCAGGGGCGGGTGGAGCCGATCTCCCGGCCGTAGACGGGCAGCAGGATGTGGGTGACCCAGAACGAGAGCTCGGCCAGCTCGGCGGCGTACTGCGCGCTGCCCATGGCGAGGATGAACAGCGGTGGGGCGGAGCCGGGTTCGTCCCCGGCCAAGGGGTCCGGCCCGGCCGGGCCGGACCCCTTCTCGTCGTCGGCCTCGGAGCCGAGGCGGTCGAGGATCACGCCGTGCTGGCGGACCTCGGCCATCGTGCGGGTCAGGGCGCTGACGAGGTCGTCGAGGTCCTCGTCGGCGATGCGGATCGGCTCGGGCTCGGAGGAGCCCGGAGCCGGGACGGACTCGGACATGGCACATCCAGGGGGTTCGTACGGACGGGGAGGGCGAGGCCGGAAGGCGTTCTTCGGGTCATGGCGGGGCTCCGGTGAAGCGTGGTTGTGAGGGACAGAATCCGCAGGATCGGCGGCTTGGTCAGGCCGCTGATTCGTGCTAGGCGCAGGCCAGTTGATTGCCGTGGTCCTGGATGAGGCGCAGGCCCAGGGCGACGGCGTCGGCGAGGGTTTCGGTGAGGGGGTGGCCGGAGGCGGCGAGCTTGGCGGGGTGGTGCAGCCCGCCGGTGTGCAGCACGGCATACGCGCCGTTGGCGTGGGCGGCGTCTGCGTCGTCGACGGCGTCGCCGACCAGCAGCACCCGGTGCGCGTCCTCGGTGAGGCCGAGGGCTTCGAGGTGGGCTGTGAGCGGTGCGGCCTTGGTGCCGCCGGAGGGGCCGGTGCGGCCCTCGAACCGGGTGAAGAAGTGCCCGATGCCGGCCTGCTCGACCTCGCCGACCAGGGTGTCGTGCGGGCACAGGGACAGCAGCGACTGGGTGTGGCTGGCCTCGCGCAGGGCCGTCATCAGCTCGACGGCGCCTTCGCGCACCTTCACCGGCTGGGCGCGCAGCTGCTCCAGGAAGGCGTTGTCGCTGGAGATCCACTCCTGTTCGGTGATCGTGCGGCCGAGCAGGCGGGCGTAGAAGTTCGGGATCGGCACGGTGTGCTTGGCCCGGTAGGTCTCCCGGTCGACCGCCTTGCCGCCGAGGGCGGGCAGGGTCGCGTTCAGCGCGGAGACGTGGTCGTCGAGGTCGTCCTTGACCGTTCCGTTCCAGTCCCAGACCACGTGCATGCGGGTGGCGGGAGTCGCGGCGGCGAAGAGGGCGGTGTTCACGGCGGTGTCCTTCGGAATGAGCGTGGTGGTCAGACGGAGAGGCGGTCGTTGAAGCGGTGCAGCAGCCACAGGGCGAAGGCGGCCCCGGCGAGCGGGACGGCGGCGACGAGCAGCGGGGAGGTGGTGAGGGAGGCCAGGGCGGTGCCGGCGGCCTGGCCGACACCGATGCAGGCGATCAGCCAGGCGAACGCCTCCGTGCTCTCTCCCTGCGGAGCGAGGCGGTCGACGGTGAGGGACGCGGCGGTCAGCAGCGGCGCGAGGAAGGTGCCCGGCAGCACGGCGCCCAGGACGGCGACGGCTGGCGCGGGGTCGGGCAGCAGCGGCAGCCATCCGGCGGCGAAGCCGATCGAGGCGGCGACGAGGTGCTTGGCGGGGGCGCCGGGCCAGGCGCGTCGGCCGTAGGCGAGGCCGCCGAGCATGCTGCCGATGGACAGCGCGGCCGGCATCACCCCGGCCAGCCACCCGGCGTGGTGGCGCTCGGCGGCGGACAGCGCCAGGACGTTGACGGCGCCGAGCGCGACGCCGGTGCCGATCAGCGCGGCGAACAGCACCCGAAGACCCGGCACGCGCAGCGGACCCGTCCAGTGCACCGCCTCGGTGAACTCCACCGGCGTCCATGCGCGGGAGGGACGGGCGGTGACGACCAGGCCGGCGCCGAGCAGCCCGAGCGCCGCGGTCGCCACCAGCGCGGTGGTCGCTCCGATACCGGCCGCGAAGCCGGTGGCCAGCAGGGGCCCGGCGACGAACACCAGCCCCTGGCTGGAGGAGTCCAGCGAGAGCGCGGTGCGCTGGCACTCGGCGTCGGGCAGCAGCACCGGCCACAGCGCCCGGAGTCCGGCCTCCAGTGGCGGCGTCGCCAGCCCCGCCACCAGCACGGTGAGCGCGGCGAGCACCGGGTGGCGTGCCGGGCCGGTGCACGGCAGCAGCAGGAAGGCCGAGCTCGCAGTGGCCGTGGCGGTGATGAGGACCCGGGTCTGGCCGTGGCGGTCGACCAGGCGCCCGAGCAGTGGCTGCCCGAGCGCGGAGGCGAGGCTGTACAGGGCGACGAGGGTTCCGGCGAGGGCGAGCGGGCTGTGCTCGGCGCGTACCAGCAGCAGGATCGCGATCGGCGCCATGCCGGTAGGCAGGCGGCCGATCAGGGTGCCGCCCAGCAGGCGGGCGACGTGCGGCGAGCCCAGGACAGCGCGGTATCCGCTGTCCTGGGCAGGGCCGCAGGCGGTGGTGGTGCTCAAGGGAGGAGGTCCTTCGGTCGTAAGGCCCGGCGGCGCGCGGGCGCGCCGGACCGGGGCATGCGCAGGCATGACAGCCCCCTCGGGTCGGTGCGGCTGCGGGGAGAAGAGTCCGCGGATTCCGGGATTTGGTACGGCCGGGAAAGGGAGGTAGAAGCCCCTCAGCCGGTACGGCAGTGCAGGCAGCGGGCGAAGGCTGGGGCGAGCAACTTCATTGCCTTGGCAGCTTGTTGGGGGAAGAGGCCGTTGCCGAGGGCGGTGATCTGGGCCGGGCGGCCGAGTCCTGGGGTGGTGGTCACCCAGCCAGCAGGAAGCCCTTGCATCCACTCGACGAACTCCGCGCGCAGCCGCCCGCCCTCGTCGATGGGTGCCGGCGCCGGGCGGGTGTGCGTCTCCCACCGGGTGACTGCTGAGGTGTACCGGCGCGCTGGGCGCATCAGAACACGGGGCCGACGAGTGCCCGAGCGTTTGCCATGGCGAGCTGGGGCTGATCGTCCTGGGGCCCGACGACTGCCAAAGGGAGACGGTCACCGCTGAGCACGGCGCCTTCGTGGTGGTGCGAGGCTCGGAGATGATTCCAGCACACGGTTTTGCGTGCTATCGCGTTGGCGGGAAGATGGCGGTCACATCGTCTGCCGTCATGAACCGTCTACGAGGGAACGCGAGCAATTCTCGCGGCACGATGCCTGAGGCTGGGCCGTTGCCGTTGCCGGCACGGACGCCGTCGAGTTGCTTGAGCTTGTCCCGTGGGTGTGACGAAGAGGAGGAACTGCAAGCCGTGACTGAACTGCCGCAGCACCAGGTTTCACCAGAGGCTACTGGTGGAGCCGGAACTATTGAGGAGTACACGCTCGGTGCGGTAGCTCTGACACGCCTCCTCACCGGTGACCTGTTTCCCGGCCTCCTGGGCGCGCCAACCTCCATCGGCCTGCAGCGACGTGTTGCCGGCAACACGCTCGACGACCTCGTCGTCCGATCGCGCTCCGATTCGGGCGAGGTCGGGATCGACTTCCAGATCAAGCGAAAGGCATCTCCGACCAAGTCCGACGGTGCCTTCACCGACGCTCTGACGCAGTGCCTCGAAGTCATGGAGAAGCAACCAGAAGCGTTGGCGAGCGGCCTCCTTCACATGGGGTTCGGGGCGTCTGAACCCCGTGGCCCGCTGACTCAGCTCAAGCGACTGGCACAGCTCGCCCGCGCACACTCCACCCACGAGACGTTCCTGGGCGTCATGGTGCCCGGTGCCATCGATGAGAGCGTCCGAGCGCGATTCGACCACGTACGTGGTGCTGTCGCGCAGGAGTCGGCTGCCCGTGGGGTGACCGTTCAGGGCGGCGACCTCGATGAGCTGACGTACCGGTTCCTGAAGTACCTCCGCGTGTGGATCTTCGAGGTTGATAGCGAGGGACGAGACGTACTGGAGGCCACGAGCCGGCTTGCGACGCTCCTGCCTGCCGGGGGCCCCTCCGCGTACCAGGTGTTTGCCATCTTGCGCACGATGGCCGAGGAGTGGGGCCCGAGCGCCGGCGTGATCGATGCCCCGATGGTTCGCGCAGCGCTCCTCGCGCGCGGCATACCCCTGACGGCGGATCCGCGGCACAAGGGGGAGTTGGGGCGGGTCCTCGATGCTTCCCGCCAGGAGCTGGCCCGTACGGCGAACCAGATGGGCGGAACGCTGCGTCTGGAGCGAAAGACGGCGGCCCAGACCCTGGCCGGGGCCATCAACGACGGCGGCATCGTGCTCGTGTCTGGAGCGGCCGGTGTTGGGAAGTCGGTCCTGGTCCGGCGCATGGTCCAGGGACTTGACGACGAGGCCACGGTTGTCGTCATTAGCCTGACGACCCGGAGCGGCGACACCCTGGCCACCATCCAGCAGGAACTAGGCATCTCCCATCTCGGCACCGTGCTTGCTGCGGCGCCGACGACCGGCCTGCGGATGATGTTCATCGATGGGGCTGAGCACGCACTCACCGATGCGGGACGGCTGCTGGAGTCCCTGCTCGAGGCGGCACCGACGAACGGGGCCAGTTCACCGCCCTGGACGGTCGTGATCACGTGCCGGGCGGACGCGACCGGGCCCCTGACCCAGCGGCTCGGAGGCCGACTCAGGGCTCACGTCGAGCTGGATGAGCTCTCCGACCCCGAAGTCGACGAGGTCAGCGGGGCCTTCCCTGCCTTGGCGCCACTGACGCGTCACCCGCGGGGCAAGCGGTTGCTGCGCCGACCGTATCTCGTCGACCTCATGGTCCGCTCACAGGCCGCACCGGGTGAGGGCGAGGCACTGGGTGAGGAAGACATCATCGCGGTGATGCACGAGAAGGTCGTGCGGCGAAGCGAAGGCCTCTTGCCAGGACAGGGTACGGCTCATGACCGTGACGTCGCCTGGAACGCGCTTGCCGAAGCGGTCATCGCGGGCAGCGGCAGCAGCCGTCTGACCGGCGTGGACGGGACCGCTGTGGGCGGCCTCGTCAGCGACGATGTCTTCCGGCGTCAGCGTTCGACGTACCGCTTCGCCCACGACGTCCTGGCCGACTACGCCACGGCCATGCGGTTGGGCGACGAGGACGGCGGCGAACTGTTGGCTGCCGCCACCGCCCCGCGCTCGCTCATCCGGGCGGTGAGGCTCGCTCTGCAGCGCAACCTCGCCGAGGCGGCAGGCGACGCCGGCGTAGTCCGCCAGGTGTGGGCGCACGCCCAGAACCTCTGCCGGGATCTCTCAGCCCGTGACGGGAGCCGATGGGAAGATGTGCCGTTCGAGGCGCTGATCTCGATGGGCAGCCCGGACGGGGTACTGGCGGTCCTGACGATGGATCTGCTGGCCAACGACGGTGCAGGTCTGGCCAGGCTCATCGACGTGACCGGCCGCTACGCCACTACGTCTCGGTACGAGCCGGACGGTACCGGGCTTGAGATCGACGACGTTCTGGCCGCCCCAGTGGTGACGCTCCTGAGCAGGCTCTCGGACCATCTTCCCGGACGGCTCACTATTGTTGCCACCCAGCTGATTCGACGCTGGCTCGTGAGTGTGGAGATCAACGGACATCGTGCGAGCACGTTCATCCCGGATCCCGCTGTCCTGAGCATTGCTGTTGCCACCTGGGCGGCCGAGGACTCGTACGGCGACCGGCACGAGTGGGCCCTGGCGGTGGTGGGACTACTCGGCGGGCACCTCTCGGCGGAGGGCCGCGCCCTGCTGGAGCGTGCCCGTGGGCACGACCTGGACGTAGTGGCCGAGGATCCGGAGGTGCTGGCCGTGCTGGCACGGGACAATCCGGATCTCCTGCTCCAGGTCGCCGGTAGCTACTATCTGGATCTTCCCCTCACGCTCGATCCGAATGTACCCGGGCGGCGGCCGCCGCGACCGAGCCGTGATCCGGGACGGCGCCGTACGGAGCTGTCCGGATACGAGGGCGAGGACGGTGTGCGGGATCACTCCCACCGCACTTCACGCCGCCTGGGCTTCGGACTGGCGGGTCCGGGCCGGGGGCCGTTCGCAGCGCTCTTGAACCGCTCGCCCAAGCACGGCCTGCGCCTCGTCGGGGCCGTCGTGGACGCCGCCACGGATGCACGACTGCGGGTCGAGGAGTCATTCGACTGGCCGCCGCGACCAGTCCGGTCGCCGCTACGCCTGCCGCACTGGGAAGGGGCCGTCACGTACAGCGGCCCCGCTACGGCGTGGGGGTGGTATCAAGGTTCCGGGAACGGCGCCTACCCTGCGATCTCAGCGTTGATGGCCCTGCGCGCGTGGGCCAAGGAGCAGTTTGCGACCAGGCCCTTGGAGGATGTCCTGGATGAGGTCCTGGGCGCAGGCAAGAGCGTGGCGTTCCCGGCGGTGGCCTACTCCTTGCTGATCCCTGACGTGGCGGCGGCCGGGCCCATCCTCGATGGGTTCCTAGAGCTTCCCGAGGTGTGGGATTTGGAGATCGGAAGGACAGCCGGTGGGCAGGGCCTCTTCCACAGGTTCGAGGACCAAGAGGCCCTGCGACAAGGACCGGACCGAGTTGCCATGCAGCTCGTCCTCGCTGGCACTGCCGAGCGCAGGCAGGCGCTCAAGGCTGTGGCTGAGCGGCTTCTGACGGCATCACGCGAGGCATTGGGAAACCCACCCAGTGACGACCCGGCACTGTCGGTACCACGACGGCGGGCGCTCTTCCTTGACATCGAGGCATACCGAGGCACTCCGTCCGTCGAGCGGCCCGGCGTGATCGAGGTGTCCGTCGACGTGCCGGCGGACGTGCAGCAACAACTGGAACACCGCGGCGGTCGGGCAGCCATGCTCAGCCTGGCACTGACCAACGCGGTGCACGCCGCCATGAAGATCCGCGACGGGGAAGCGACAGAAGCGCGGGCGGCGCAGCTGTACACCCAGGTGCAGGATCTCCAGAGGTCAATCGCGGCCACGCCTGGTGCCAGATCGGTCCACACCGTAGATGACGTGCAGGCGATCGTCGCAGCAGCGGTCGTAGCGCAGGCGGCCCTTGGCGAGCAGGACGCGAGGCAGGTGCTCCCAGAAGCCACCCGGATCCTCATGGAGATCGGGATCGAGACCAGGCCGGAGCCGTACAGTTACGGGTCCGGTCGGGACACGCTCTGGGACGTGGGCGCCGATCGATCAGCGGCCATCGCACTGCCCGTGATCCTCATCCACGGTGATCTACTGGCTGCCGGCGGTGCCTCACGCGCAGACGTGATCACGGCTCTGGAACGCTTGGCGGGTAGCGAGTCGCGCGAGGTGCGAGAGCGCCTGACAAGTGGTCTGGCAGCTGTATGGACCACGGGTTGCGACGACAGCGACCCGCGACAGGCCCACCACGCTGCCGCCATGACGGTCTACCGCGAATGGTTGTCGGCCGCAGGTCTCGGACCGTGGAACGGACAAGAGCGGCCGCAAGTACGACTGTCGGAGCCGCTGGCCACCGCGCTCGAGCAACCAGGCGTCCTGTTCGACCTCTCCACGGCCGCGGATGCACTGCCAGGTTTGAAGGCAGCGGCCGCGTGCGACTGCAAGCACGGGGATGGAGCACGCACCACGCTGATGGTGCTCATGGAGCATGACGTGCGGGCCTGGCCGACGGAGTGGGCTCGCCGCCACCACGGCTCGGGTGCGTGGCGGCGCGAAATGGACGCTTGGGCTGCGGCTGAGGTTTTGGCCGGTGATGATGCGATGCTCGGGCGGTATTTGGGCGGGTTCGCCGCAGTGCCGGAGCAGTTGACCGGCCTGTTGGCCGCCATGGCAGAACGAGCCATCTCCCCGGAGCAAAGCCAGCGACTGTTCACTGTGTGGTCCACGGTCTTGGACCGTTTGCTTCCCGGGGCCCGGCAGGCCGAAGACCCCGGCGCAGAACGGTTGTCCTGGCGCGACGAGGCGGGACTCGACAAGGCGCTCTTGCCGGAACGCCCGGAGGCTGCCAAGTGGCCGCTGAAACTCTGGGTTCAGGGTCTCGTGCGTTGGATGGATGCTTTCGCTCCGAGCCCGAGCCTGTGCGACCGGCTGATTGAGTGTCTCTCACGCTTCAGCCACGCGATCAGCCCGGAAGGCGTCGGACTGGTCCTGCGAATGCTCGGCGACGATACGGGCCGGATCTTGCGAGACAGCCGGTACGTCACGATCTGGCTGCGCGTCGTACTTCTGGAGCGGCCTGAAGGCCTTGAAGCCCACCGGCAAGCCCTGCGAATGCTGCTGGATGATCTGGCAGCGAAGGGCTCCACGGACGCGATCCAGATCCAGCGAGAGCTGGAGGCCTGAAGCTTGTTCTGAAAGGTCGGCGTCAGGCGTTTTTCCGATATAAGTAAGCTCCTGTCGGCTGAGCGGGAGCGGGTGGAGACGTCGCCCTCGGTCGCGAGGTGCACCGGGCGGGTCCGGGTGACCTTGTGGCCGGTGGCGATGAGCGCGGAAGAGGCACCGGTGATCGCGTGTGCGATCACCGGTGCGACCAGGGCGTCGCCGAGCACGGCGTGCTGGTAGGTGTGGGCCTGATCGGCGTCCAGATCGCTGGTGTCGCCGACGTCGTCGGTGCAGGAGAGGGCGTACTGCTGAATGCCCGCGAGGGCAGCCAGGAGGTCGGAGGCCGCTTCGGGGGCGGGCAGGCGAGTGGTCGAGTTCAGGCGCCCAGATGCCGGGCGGCATCGGCGAGAGTGTGCAGCTGCTCACGCCCATGCTGGCCGGGGACGAAGTCCATGACGGCGGGCTCCCGTGGCGGAAGGGATGGGGGTCGGTCCACCGCGAGCGCGCGGCTGTGGGCGCCAGCGGCCGGGCGATGTGGGCGATCGTGGCCAGCTTGTCGGTGACCGCCCCGAGAGCCGCGGCCGCCTGGCCCAGACGGTCGACGACCTCGCCGCCGGTCCGGGCCATGCGCAGCACGTGATCGGCGGCTACCCGAGCGTGGATGGCCTAACCCATCTCGGCGATCAGGTGGCCGAGTTCGGTGAGGCTCCGGCTCGCCAGGGCGGCGTCCGTGAGCCGGTTCGGCAGCTGGGTCGAGGAGGGCAAGCTCGCCTCCTGCGCCTCCTGCGCCTCCAGGCGAGCGGCCAGAGACTGCATGGCAAGGGATTCGCTGACGGAGGTTTTCATACGGGGCTCCGGTGGGAGCTAGTGTGCTCGTGGACCTGGCGCGGGCCCGACGGGGGCAACGGGGCGTGGTTCGGCGGCGGGCTCGCGGGGGTGCCCGGCAGGGTGGGGCTTCGGGCGAGTGCGGCCTGGACGCGGGCAGCCTGGTCGGCGCCAGCCGGGGGCGGTGCGGGAGGTGAGGTGGCGGTGCGCCAGCGGGCTCGTACCTCGTCCAGCGGGCCGAGGGCGTGCAGCGCGTGGCCGATCAGCTGCCCGGGGGCGAGGCGCCGGTCGTCGGCATGGGCGGCGATCTGCTGCGCGGCGCCGGCGGCGGTGCGGGTGAGGGAGGAACGCAGGAGCTGCTCGCCCAGCCACTCGGCCGAACCCGCCGCCCCGTCGCGCAACACCGGCGCGAGCTGCTCCTCAGTGATCGTGCCTTTGGCGAGCAGGCCGCGCCGCTGGACCTCCCACAGCGTGGTGACCGGGTCGATCGGCTCGCCGCGGTGGTGGAGCGCCCCAAGGCAGCGGTAGAGCTGGCCGTGGCCGGGATGGGCGAAGTCCTGGGGGCGCAGCCAGTCGAAGACCTCGCCGATCGCGCCGTTCTGGTGGACGAGCAGGGACAGCAGGAACTGCTCGTCCTCCGCCTGGGCCGCCGCGGGCGGCTGTCCGGCGACAGGGAGAGAAGGCGTCCTTGGGGCGGTGGCCAGGGGGCGGGTTCCCCAGCGCTTGGCGAGGTCGTCCAGGACGCCCGTGAGCACGTCGGCCTGGGCAGCGGTGCCGCGGACCTCGTGCTGCCCGGCGTCCTCCCGGGCGACGGCGAGCAGGCGGTCGGCGTGCTCCGCGACGGTGCGGTGGATCGACCCCTCCAGCACCATCCGCCCGTACAGCGGCGCGTGGGCGGGGCGCGGGCAGGCCGCGACGAGGGTGTGCAGGTAGGAGGCAGTGAGGCCGCGCACCTGCTGGCCGGCCTCGGCGAGGGTGTCGGTCAGCCACGCCACCGGCACCGTGCCCTCCGTGCCGAGGGCCGGGTGGTCCTCGTCCCGGAGCTTGCGCAGCGCGGCGAACAGCGACTGGTGGCCGGGCCGGTAGAAGTCGCGCGGCTCCAGCCAGTCGAGGCCGCCGAGCTGGCGGGGGTCGAGCAGAACCGCTCCGAGGACGGCCTGCTCGCCGGTGAGCAGCGGGTCCATCACCGGCTCCGGCGGCGACGCGCGCCGCTGTCGGCGCGGAGCTGGGCCACCGCGAGGTCGGCGGCGGCCTTCGCGGCGGCGAAGCGGTCCAGCTCACCGGTGAACGTCGGGTCGGTGGCCAGGATCGAGCCTTCGCTGGTGATCAGCCACCACTGGCCGCCCCGGCGGACGACCGGCGCCCCGGTCAGCGGAGCGGGATGGCGGTGGGCGGCAGGCGAGTTGGTGTCGGACATGAAGACCTTCCGGGGAGTCGATCGGGTCAGCGGCTGCGGCGGGCTGCGGCCGGGCCTGCCGCCGCTCCGGCACCGGGCAGGACCAGCGGCGACGCGGTCCGACCTGCGGTGCGGGAGGGGGAGGAGGAGGTGGCGGCCCGGACCCGGGCCTGGTCCGGTGTCTCGCGCACGGCCTGGACGGTGTCGGCGAAGCGGCGCCAGCCGTACTCGCTGCGGTCCCGGGACCACGTGCTGGCGGCGGCCGTGAGAGCAGGGGCGAGGGCGCCGACCTCGTCGGCGGTCGCGGAGCCGAAGGCGAGCAACTGGCCCTGCGCGGACCACAGGTCCAGGTACCAGTCCTCGTTGCCCATCGGGTACGCCTTCACATGGGCACCGGAATCAGCGTCCTGGAAGGCCCACAGGCGCCCCAGGTCGCTCCAGCCGGGGCCGGCGAACGACGGCGCGGCCACCGGGACCTCGGGCCGGGGTCCGGCGTGGTCGGCCACGTCGAAAACGGCACTGGGCGGCTCACCGGCGAGCACGTCCTTGACCAGGCCCAGTACCTCGGCGCCCTCCAGACCCGGCCGCCCCTCCAGCACGCCGACGACGTTGTGCACGGACCGAAGGGTGGCGCGGGCGCCGTCCGGGTCGATGAGGTTCTCGGCCGGGCCCGCGTCCCGTAGTTGGTGGGCCACCCGCACCCCGACCGAGCGCAGGTCCTCCAACTGCTGCACGCCAGGGCGGTCCGGCAACTTCTCGACCCGGTAGAGGAGTTCATGGAAGGGCCGCATGTGCTGGCGTACCGCGTCCTGGGCGAAGCGATCGGCATGGCCCTTGAAGGAGGCGACGGCTGCCGTACGAACCTGCTCGTCGTGCTTGCGCAGGGAGGTCAGCAACGACATGTAGCGGTCGCGGGTGTCGATCTGCTCGCGCAGCACCGACTCGTACGCGGAGTTGAGCAGTTCGAGGTCGGAGAGCGCGGCGGACGGTTCGCCGGAGCGCTCTGCCTGCTCGCGCAGCGCGGCGACGCGGTCGGCGGCGGGGGTGTTCCAGACGCTCATGCCGCCAGCCCGAAGGAGTCGTGGCCGACACTGACCGGCTGGCCGGCGCGGCAGGCCCAGGGCGAGCAGCCGTCCGCGTCGCCGGCCTCCAGTTCGGCGTCCGCGAGCGCGTCGAAGACGTCGGTCTGACGGCCCGCCCACTCGTGCGCGGTGACCCGGTCGATCGGCGCCTCGTCCAGGGGTCGGCGGCTGCGGTGCAGGTACGCCTGCCCCAGCAGCGGGGTGCCCTCGGCGGTCGCCCGCGCGTTGCCCTTGCGGATGGCGCGGTCGAACGCGACGACGTCCTGCCACTCCTCGGGCGAGCCGTCGCGCAGGGCCCGCCACTGGGCGTTGCCGTGGAACGGGCACCCCAGGCAGCTTGACTTCGGCGTGGACTCGAAACCGCGCGAGCGCAGCAGCCGCAGGCAGTCCGCGCGCGAGAACCCCTCCTCGATCAGAGGGAAACGATTCTTCATGTAGGCGACATCGGCGTCCTTCGCCCGGTGGAACTCATCCGTGGAGATGCCGATCCACTGCTCCACGAACACCCCGGCCGGCACTCGCTGCGGGTGCGGGTGGCCGAGCAGGGAGCGGACCTGCTCCTTGATGGGCCGGATCTTGTACTGGCCCGTGCACTGGCGACGTGAAAGCCCCTCGGTGCCTTGGGGGTTGAGGATGTGCAGCGGCATCGACGCGAAGCGCTTGCCGGGGTCGAGGGCGTCGTCGCGGATGTTGCCGGAGGAGACCCGCAGGACCGGGATGCCGGCGGGCTCGGCGACCTCCCGCTCGATCCGGTCGAGGTGCTCGTAGACGGCGCGCGGCTCCCAGCCGGTGTCGGCGAAGATCGCGGCATCGAGGCCGGGTAGGTGACCCTCGGCGGCCAGGAGCAGCAGCGCACTGCTTTGCACTCCGGCGCCGAGTGAGAGAACTCGCAGGGCGGGAGCGGTCGTTGTGGTCACGGAGGTGTCCTTGGCGTGGGCGGGTGGAGGTGGCGCACCCGGGCGGATCGGAGCGGGGGAAGTGGTTGGAGGGCGGCGCCGCCCGGGGAATCGGGCTTCCGGTCGGCGCCGCCGGGGTGGGGGTGGGTCAGGCCGAGAGGGCGAGGTCGTCGGGGGCGGCGCTGCCCTTGGCGAGGGCGCGTTCGGTGATGGCCTTGGTGGCGCGGGAGGAGGCCGGGCCGATCTCCTTGGCGGAGCGCTCCTTGTACCAGGGCTTGAGGTCGAGCATCGCCACCTTCATGCCGGTCGCGAAGAGCAGGATCTTGCCCTTGGGGAGCGCGCGGATCTCGTCCGGCGGCAGGATGCGCTCGGTGCGCATCGACACCGAAGTCGACTTGCCGCTGCCGGAGTCGGACACGGAGACGGTCTGCACGTCGTGCTCGCCTATCTGCCTCGACAGCTTGTCCGCGAAGTCGGCGTCGTCGATGCCGCTGCCGATGACCTTGACGGTGGCTGCGGACCAGAGGGCGTCCATGCCGGCCTCGCCCCAGCAGCGCTGGCCCTGGCGGTAGGACTGCAGAATGGTGATCGGGATGACGCCCCGGCTGCCGAGGTGGGAGTAGAGGTCCGGCAAGTCGCTGATCTTGCACACGTTCGCGGCCTCGTCGAGGACGCACAGCGCGGGCGGGTCGAGCCGGCCGCCGGATCGTTCGGCGACGATGACGGCCGCGCGCATCACCGCGTCGGCCGCCGCCGCGATGATTGCCGAGGCGGAGCCACCGCCGTCCTTGCTGAGCAGGAACAGGGTGTCCCGACTGGAGGCGAAGTCGAACGGCTTGAACTCCGGCAGGCCCTTGGTGGGGGTGACCCACGCGGCGATCTCCGGGTCCAGCAGGCAGCTCGCGTACTGCCTCGCCGTTTCAAAAATCCCATCCCTGGTCTCCGTGGCGCCGGTAACGGTGCCCTGGAGCTGGGCGGCGACGGCGTGGTGGCCGGCGTCGGTGAGCAGGTCGACGGGGGTGCGGTCGGAGGGGGAGGCGAGCCAGGCCAGCACGTCGGTGATCGGGCGGCGGTGGCTGGCGGCGGCCAGGAAGAGCGCGCCCAACGTGTTGCTCGCCGCGGTCGACCAGAAGTCGGAGCCGCTCGACTCGTCCACGCTCGCCGTGACGAAGTGCCCGGCCAGGCGCTTGGCGCCGGCGAGGTCGCGGGCGTCCGCGAGGACGTCCCACCACATCTCGCGCGGGTGGTGCGCGATCTGCTGCGGGTCGAGCGTCCAGACCGTGCCGACCTTCGCGCGGGCGTCGGTGCAGGCGGTGAAGGCGTCGTTCGCGGCCTTGTTGCTGGTCAGCAACACCGGTCCGGGGGCGGCGAGGATCGCGGGGATCGCGATGCCGCTGGTCTTGCCGGAGCGGGGCGCCATGATGGCGACCATCACGTCCTCCCAGCTCGCGCGGACCTCGGCATTGCCCGGGGAGAGGGTGCCGATCAGGATGCCCCGGTCGGCCGGCTCGACCTCTTTTACACTCCCGGTCGTTCAGGCTCGGGCGCAGGCTGCGGGCCTTCTTGGTGATCTCCGCGTCCAGGAGCGGCGCTATGTCCGCCTTGCGGGCCAGACCGCTCCTGGCACCCGAGCGGTGGCGCAGCCACAGCACCAGGACGGTGCCGGTAGCCGCGAGGGTGAGGACGCCGGGGACGATGCGGGCGCCGACCAGGACGGCGGCCGGGTCGAGGTGGGGCCACAGCCGCTCGGGGTGGAGGAGGGCTTCGGTGGCGTGGAACGGAGCCCAATCACCGGACCCGACGAGGTAGTTGGTGAGGTTGCCAGTCAGCCAGGCGAGGGAGCCGAAGGCGAGGGCGGCGCCGACTACGGCGAACAGGAGATAGAGGAGCGCGTCCGAGCCGGAGGTGGTCGACGGCGCGCCGGTGCGCGGGGTGGGCAAGAGGGCGTCCAGGAGGGTGCGAGCGGGCGGCGGGCGGGGCGCGCTCGGCTCTCGTACGGATCATGGTGCTCTCCTCAGGAGGCGGGACTGGCGGAACGTTTCAGCGGGTGCGGGCGGCAGGCCGGACCAGCGCCGCTGCGGGCGTGCCGACCTGGACGGGGGCCGCCTTGGCGGTGGCGGAGGGGAAGGTGCGGCGGGTGGCGGCGAGCCGCTGCTCCTCGGCCTGGACGATGCAGTTCTGGCCGACGTACCCGACGACCAGGTGAGGGTCGATTCCGACCAGGTACCCGGCGTCGTCCAGCATGGCGGCTGCCGTGGAGGCCGCAGCGGGCTGGTCAGCGCCGGGAATGTCCGGGGGCAGGTGGTAGCAGCAGGAGCCGTGCGAGTCGGAGGCGGTGAAGCCGCACTGGCGCAGGACGTCGTGGATCTGTTCCGGGGCGTCGGTGCGGCAGTAGGCCCGGACCACCGCGTCGGAGCGGCGGACGATCTCGACGTCGGTGCCGAACGCGTCGGCCAGGGTGCGCATGATCGTGTTTCCTTCGGGTCGGTCTGTTGGGCAGGCGGTTTCAGCGGGCTCGGCCGGCGGGCCCCGCCGATGCGGCCGGTACGGACGGCACCCGGGTGGGGGCAGCGAGTGGGCCGGTGGATTTGGGTGCCGGGGCGGTAGCGCTGCGGGCGAGCGCGGCGCGGGTGCGGAGGAGATCGGGCGGCTGTACCGGGTGGCCCGGTCCCGGCTGTGCGGGCGCAGCGCCGAGGGTCCGCAGGTCGCTGAGGGTGTCAGCGAGTTCGGCCTCGGCGGTGCTGATCAGTTCGGCGCCGGAGGAGAGGCGGCCGGACAGCCCGTACTTGTCGGGGGCCAGGCCGGCGACCTGTTCGGCCGCCGCTTCCAGTGCTTCCCGCAGCCGGGTGAGGACGCCGTCGTCGGGGTCGAGGAGTTGGCCCAGTGCCATGGCGGCGTCGGCGGCGCTGGAGGCGCCGCGGATCTGGTCGGCCAGCTCCAGGACCTGCCGACCTGCGACCTTGAGACCCTGCGGATCGGTGGGGGTGGCCAGGAGACCGCTGTCGAGCCTGGGGTCGAGGTCGACGTTGTAGCGGGCGGCACGCAGCATCTCGGCGGCGTGCGTGGCGACGGCGATTCGGTCGGCACGGGTCGTGGTGGTGGGCAGCCGGTGCCGGCGCCCGTGCCAGTCCTGGATCTGCTTGAACCCGGCGTGGCGCAGCAGGGTGGCCGACAGGTCGTCGCTGGAGCCCTTGGCGACGACACTGCCGCTCGGTTCGGTGCCGATGGTGATGTACGGGGCGGGCATCCGGTAGTCCTTGGCGGTGGTGACGGAGGGGACGCTCCGGGGTAGGTGGCCGAGTTCGGCGGCGATGCGGTTGCACTCGGCCTGCACGTGGAAGGCGTCGCGGTAGGTGCTGTGGATGCGGCCGTCCTCCCGCACGACGGTGGCGACGATGTGCACCGAGTGGTCGAAGGTGCGGATCGCGGCCCACCGGCAGCCGTTCGGGTCGCCGGAGGGGGCAAGCCCGGCGGCGGTGACCAGGCGCCGGGCGACGTCGGCCCACTGGGTGTCGCTCAGGTCCGGGTGCCGGGGGTCGGAGCGCACCGAGCACAGCCACACCGGCCGCTCCGGTGCGCGGGCGCCGATCCGCTGGGCGGGGGCGTCCAGCACGTCGCCGCCCAGGACCTCCTGAGGGTCGCCGACCAGGGGCAGCTGATTGTCGGCGCCCCGGTACTCGGCGCCGATCAGCCTCGGACGCAGTCGGTGGCGGGGGTCGTCCGGGCCGTAGAGGGCGGGGATCAGCGCGGTCGTGGTGGCGGCGCGCTGCAGGCGGGCGATCACGGCGTCCCCTCTCGGACGGTGGTGGCGGGCCCCGGTGGCCAGGCTGGGAGCTGCGGTCGGCCGCGTGCTTCCGTGAGCGTCAGCGCCGAGCAGTGAGCCCGTGGTCACGGGCGAAGTCCTCGCAGGCGAAACGCGCCCAGTGCTGGTCGTTGTGCAGCCGGGCCCAGCGGCCGTCCTGGCGGATGACGGTGGCGACGAGGTCGAGCCGGTCGCCGGTGTTGCGCAGGGCCACCCATCGGCAGGCGTCGGGGTCGTCGTCCGGTTCGATGCCGGTGGCGTCGAGCACCTTCCACGTCAGTTCGAACCACTGGTCGTCGGTGAGCGCGGCCCGGCCGTTGCTGCGGATCGAGCAGTGCCAGGTCAGGAGTCGGGACGGGGTGTGGCCGGTGCGCGGCTTGCGCAGCGCCAGCGGCTCGTCCAGTAGCGCCGCCAGGTCCGGCAGGACGATGTCCTCCTGGTCGGGCGGGCCGGGCGACCACGACGCCAGCAGGTAGGACTCGAAACCGGGATCGGCGCCGTTCAGCACGGCGAGCAGATCGGTGGTGCTCTCGGTGCGCCGCACGGTGCAGGACAGCGGGGAGGAGGACATCGCGGGGGCTCTCGGATTGTGGTGAAGGGGGCGGGCGTTGGTGAGGTGCGCTGCGTCGGGGGAAGGCGCCGGCAGGTCAGACGAAGGGATTCTCGGTCGGCCGGTCGGTGTCCACGGCCGCCTCCAGCAGCTCGGGCAGGTCGCCGGGTTCGCAGGCGCGCTGGTCGATCCACCAGCCGGCGCGGGTGATCGTGCGGGCCTGGTCCTCGATCAGCTCCCACTCGGGTTCCGCCATGCCGGCGTCGAGGACGAGCGCGTTGTACGCGGCGGCGAGGACCTGGTGGCGACACCGGACGCCCCAGGCGATGCCCTTCTCGGTGCCCTCCAGCGGCGGCATCCGGTACTGCCTGGACCAGTTGTCCGACTCGGCCTGCTCGGCGGCGCGCTTGGCCTCCAGCCACGCCGACTTCTCGGCCTCGTCACCGGCCTTCGCCGCGCGCCAGCAGTCGGTGCACTCCTGCTTGGCCAGCCACTCGGCGAAGCCGGCCCGGCGGTCGGCCGGACGGTCGCCGAGGTCGCGTTCGGCCTCATGCCCGCACGAGTGGGTGATCTGCCAGACCTTCTTCACGGCCATGCGCTCTGCTCCTTCGGGGTGGGGGTGGTCAGCGGGCGCGGGCGAACGCGATGCGCGGGTCGACCGCCGCCGGCGGCGGGCTCACGGGGGCGGGTGCCTTGAGTGCGGCCTCGTTGACGCGGAACTTGTGCGTGGTGAACGCCTGCTGGGCCGGGGTGCGCCGGGCGGAGACCTCCTCGGCGAGGCCGGGAAGCATGGCCACCTGGAAGTGGCCGCGCTGCAGCCCGACCGTGGTGCGGGCCACCGCGTCGAGCGTCTCGGCCCGGGTGCCGGCCGGGGGCAGGTAGACGTCCAGGTCCCGGTGAAGGCGCCAGCCATCGGTCTCCAGGAATATGCCCGGGTTGAAGGGCAGGTCGTCGTTGACGGCGGCGACGATGCCCAGGCTCGGGTGCTCGGCGATGGCGACGTCCGGACCGGTGCCCGGCGCGGGGGCACGCTGTGGCTTGGCAACGTCCGGAGCGGCGTGCGCCTGCCGCGCTTGCACCCGGTGCTGCCGGTCGGTGTTCCCCGCGGACAGGGCCATGTCGGTGTCGACCTGGTAGCCGGCGCCGGTGAGCAGCTTGGTGGCCCAGGCGGCGCGCTCGGGGGCTTCGCGGTGCTGGTCGGTGAGCGTGAAGAGCTTCGGGTTGCCGGGCAGACGCTGGAAGTCGAGGCGTTCCAGCATCCACTCGGCAGCGGCCGACTGGGTGGGCAGGGAGGCGACGACGCCGTGGGTCGGGTGGTGTCCGATGGCGACGTCGGGCAGCGGGATGGGTTCGGCAGCAGGCACGGTGGGGCTCCGCTTCGCTGGTACGGGCTGGGGTGGCCGGGGCCGTGAGGACGGCTTCCGGCGGAGCTGATGATGCGGAGAACCGGGAGTTTGGCCCGGCCGGAATCTGCTGGTAGAGCGCAGGACCGGGGCACTCCGGCCTCCGAGGCAGGGCGGATGCGACCCGCTCCTCGCCGTCCGGTACGAGGAGCGAGCCGTCCGTGGTGGACCCGCGGGTTCAGGATTCTCGAACCCAGTGGCTTACGCGGCCATGCGGAAGTCGGTGTCGTAGAGCGCCCGTTCGCGGCTGTGGAGGAGGTGCTGGACGATGAAGGAGAGAGAGGCGACCTTCCACAGGCCCCGGCCGCGGGTGAGTGCGGCGATGGCCTGGGCCTCGACACCGGTGAGGCCGAGCAGGGCCATGGCGGCGGGGATCTGGTCGGGTTCCTGGCGGTAGATGATCCGGGTCGAGCAGTCGGCCAGGAGGCCCTCGGCCAGGACACGCCCGCGTGATCCGGCGTCGCCTGCGGAGAGCAGGTCCGAAAGCCGGTGCAGGATCAGCAGGTTGGCGATGCCCAGGCCCCGGCTCAGCTTCCACTGCTGCTGCATCCGCTCCAGCAGGCCGACGTGCCGCATGATGCGCCACGCCTCGTCGTAGATCACCCACCGGCGACCACCGCCGGGGTCGGCGAGGGCGGCTTCCATCCATGCCGAGGCGCAGGTCATCGCGAGGACGAGGGCGGTGTCGTCGCCGCTGCTGCCCAGGCGGGACAGGTCGATGGAGAGCATCGGCGCGTCCGGGTCGAACGTGACGGTGGACGGCGCGTCGAACATCCCGCTCAGGTCGCCGTGGACCAGGCGGCGCAGGGCATGGGCGAGGTCGTCGGTGGCGTGGCCGAGGCTTCCGGCCTGGCCGCCGAGGGCGGCGTCGAGGCGATCGGGGCGGCCGAGGACGTGGGCGATGTCGCCGAGCAGCGGCACCGTGTCGGCAGCGTCGGCGTCGGCGACGACCAGGTCCAGGGCGACGTCGAGGCCGGTGTGCTCCATCGGCAGCAGGTCGCGCTTGAGCACGGTGGCCGCGAGGCTGGCCAGCAGCAGAAGGCGGCGCTTGCGGACCTCGCCGCTCCAGTCCTCCTCGCTCACCCCGACCGGACGTTGCGGGGCGTCCAGCGGGTTCAGCCTGCCCGGGAGACCTGGGCCCAGCGCGATGGTCTGCCCGCCGAGCGCCTCGGCCAGCCCTGACCACTCACCCTTCGGGTCGCTCGGTACGTAGATCTTGTAGCCGTGGGCGATGGCGCGGGTGGCGATGGACTTGGCCAGGGCGCTCTTGCCCATGCCGATGACCCCGCACAGGATCGCGTTCGGGTTCGTGAACCCCTCTATTCGGCCTGAGTTGTAGAGGGCGAACGGGTCGTAGCAGAACGACCCTTCGGCGTGGAGGTCGCGGCCGATGAAGATGCCCTCGGCGCCGAGGCCGGCCTCCGCGAGGAAGGGGTAGGCACCCGAGGCGGTGGCGGTGGTCAGGCGGTGTTTGGGCAGTCGGAGCTTGCCGCCGCGGGCGGAGGCGGGGCCCGGCCGGCCGGTAGCCGGGTAGACGGGCTGGAGATCCGCGTTGGTGACGCTGTTCCGGGGACGCTCGGCGGCGGGCTGTGCGTGGCGGGCCTTGGTGCGGGCCTGGGCGAACTCGGCGCGGGCGGCGCGCTGTTGGGCGCGAGTGCTCTTGCTCGGGACGAACAGGTGGGAGGCGGTGGCGCGGTTCCTGGGCATGGTCTCGAATCCGGGGTGGAGGGTCAGCGGCGGACGAGGCCGGTGAACGGGGAGTGCAGGTCGGCGGGGGTGGTGCGGCGGCGCACCAGCTGCGCGGTCTCCTGGTGGCGGCGGCAGATGCTCAGCTCCGGCGCGCCCTCGGGCAGGCGGGCGCGGCAGGCGTCGGGGCCGGGGACCTCGCCGCTGCCGGGCCGGGGCGAGGCGTGGTAGGCGGCGTGGAGGTGGTCGGCGACCTGCCACAGGCGGGTGCGCGCGGCCTTGAGGTGGTCGCCCTCGGCCGGCAGCAGCGGCGCGGTGCGCTGGGTGTGGGCGTCGAGGAGGCCGTGCAGCGCGACCAGGTGCTCGTGGAGCGAGTCGAGTTCGGCGCGGGAGGCGACCAGCGGGCCGGTGGGGATGTTGAGCGCGCGGTGGAAGTCGATCGCGGCGGTCGCGTACGGGACGAAGTCCTGCGCGACGGAGGTGGTGGCCGGCATCAGGTGCTCTTTCGGAAGGCGGGAGGGCCGGCATCAGGCGGCGAGGGCGAACGGCATCGCCGAGGCGGTGAACGCCTCGGCCTGCTGCCAGGTCAGCGGGCGCAGGTCGAGCTGGGCGCCCACGGCGGCGGTCTCCACCACGGCGCAGGCGGAGCGCAGTTCGTCCTCGGTGTCGGCGGAGACGGTCAGCAGCCCGGTGAGGGCGACGTCGGCGTGGCCGGCGATCAGCTGCCGCTCGCGGTCCTGGATGTCCTGGTACTCCACGGAGTCGGCTTCGCTGGAGACCTGGCCCTTGCGGGCGCGCTCGGCCGAGTCGGCGATCACGCTGGCCTTCTTGCGGCGCACGTCGCGCAGTGCCGAGTCCAGGTCCTGGGGTTCGTAGGACAGGGAGACGGTGCGGCGCACGTCGGAGGCGAACAGCACCTGGTGGAGGAAGCCGGGGTTGACCTGCGTCCTCGGCCAGTTCTCGACCCAGTAGGTGGTGTGATGGGCGGAGTCGGTCGAGATGTGGTCGGCCTTCTCCACCACCACGACCGGGCCGGCGGCGGCCGGGTCGGCAGACGGGCGTCCGTCCTCGGACCAGCGGTCCAGCGCGGCACGTGACTTGGGGTCGTAGGCGGTCCGGGCCACGGCGGCGATCTCGCCAGCGGACAGCCAGCCGGACGGGGTGAGGCCAGCGGTGCGGGCGGACTGCTCGAACGCGGAGGTGAGCTGGGCCAGGACCGCGAAACCACCGGTCAGGCCGCCTCCGGCCTGGGAGATCAGCCGCCGCGCGCCCTTGAAGTCCAGGGCGATGGCGACGTACGCCTCGTGCGGGGCGGCGGCCGGACCGGCGCCGCGGATCAGCTCCCCGTACAGCTCACCGGCGAGCGGCGCGTCGGGGCGGCCGTGCTCCTCCCAGTACCGGCGAAGCGCGTCGCCGGTGTCCGGGACGGTGCGCTCGATGACCTGGATGCGGGCGACCTGACCAGTTCGGGCGAGCGCGGCCAGGGAACGCCCCCACCCGTTGACGTTGGCGTTCTGGGTGCCGGGGTCGAGGAGGGCGTAGGCGCGGGAGGAGACCTTGACGATCGCGGTGAGGGTGCCGGCGTGCGGGTCGTGGACGGCGCCGTAGCGGCCATCGGGCGCGGTGACCACGCGCAGGCTGGCCGCGCTGCCGGGCAGGTGGAGCAGGCCCTCGCGCACCGGGCGGGAGGAGGGCCGGGTGAGCCAGACCAGCTGGCCGCGCAGGCGCCGCAGGCCGTAGCGGGCGGCGACGGGCGCCCAGTCGGCGAGGGTACGGCCCCGGTAGCGGATGAACACCAGGGCGGCGACACCGGCCCACAGGGGTATGAGCTGCAGGGCGCCGGTGACGCCCCGGGTGACGAGCACGCCGAGCAGCAGCAGGCCGGTGGCCGAGGTAGTGATGAGTTGCGGGGCGCTCAGGCCGAGAAGGATGCCGCGCTTGGAGCGGTGGGGGAACTTGACGGACGCAGGAGTGGCGTCGGGCGTCGAGGAGGACATCGGTGTTCCAGAGGGGGAGAGCGTGCGGGCGGCGGGCGGGGGCGCGGCACTCTTCTGGACGTCATCGCGGATGCTCCTTCGAGGATTCGAGATCGGGCGGTGGGCCCGGGGCGGGCGGCTGGCTGCCGCCCGCCCCAGGACATGGGGGTGCCGGTCAGGAACCGGGCGGGGTGGGACTGTTCGGGTAGACGAACCGGGCCGGTGCCGGAGCCGGTGCTCCGCCCGCGGCCAGTCCTGCGCTCGCCGGTGCGGGCGGTGCCGGTACACCGGGGCCCGCCGGGGCCGGACCGGGCGCCGAGGGCGCGGGCGCGGCCGGGGCGGTCGAGACGCCCGGCACGGACGGCGCGGAGGGCTGGGCCGCGACGCCGTCCTGACCGCCGCCGGATGCCGACTGGTCACCACCGCTGTCGGGGGAGGCCCGGGTGATCAGGGCAGGGATGCCGGGCCGGGTGACCAGGGCGCGTCCGCGGTCGCCGCCCGCGCTCGGGTCCTCGCCGAAGCGGAACTTCGTCGGCTGCTGCGCGGGGCCGGCGTCGATCCCCTCCTTGCTGATCCGGCCGGTCGGGTCGATGCCGGAGGCACCGCCGCCACCTCCCGCACCCGGGACCTGGGCCGGGCCCTGCGGCGCCGGGACGCCGGTGCCCATCTGCATGGCCAGGGAACCGGCGGTCTTCGCCGCCCCGGCCGCGACCGCCATGCCGGCCATGCCGGTGCGGTGCGTATCGTCGTGGCCGCTGCCGTCCGTCGCCCAGTGGACGAACTTGTAGACGGCGTACGGGCACAGCAGCACCATGACCATGATCACGACACCGGCCATGGCGTCGGACAGGGCGGCCATGCCGTCCTTGGCATCCGTCTTGCCGAGGGCGGAGACGCCGACGAGGAAGACCACGGTCATCAGCAGCTTGGAGACGATCAGGGTGGCGGTGGCCTCGATCCAGCCGCGCCGCCACCGCTGGGCGACCTCCCAGCCGCCGCCGGCACCGGCGAAGGCGGCGAGCACCACCAGGATCAGCACGCCGACCTTGCGGGCGACCATCACGCACCAGTAGAGGAACGCCCCGATCGCGCTGCCGACCGCGACCAGGGCGGGGATCGCCCAGCCGAGGGCGAACATGGGGCCGAACTGGGACACCTTGATCATGCGCCTGACGGCGTCGGCGACGCTGGTGTGCGCGGCTTGGAACAGCCCGGCCGACAGGGCGTCGACCACGGTGACCGCGACCGCCGTGAAGCTGATCGCGCCGAAGGCGAACAGCACGCCGGTCATCGTGCCCCAGGCGGCCTTGGCCAGTGCCCGTTCGTCCCGCCGCCAGGCGGCCAGGATCAGCTGGGCGCAGAAGGTGCCCACGGTCAGGATCAGCCCGATCGGCAGGATCAGCTGGTAGTTGTCCCTGAACCACGGCGCGGACAGGTCGATGGCCGTGGTCTCGTCGACCGCCTTCGCGCACAGGTCGACGGCGCTGGCCGCCAGCTCGCCCATGCTCTTGGCGATCCACGCGCCGATGCCGTCCGTGATGCTCTTGCCCGGGTCGCTGACGAAGTTGATGCCGTCGACGACGTTGCAGACCTGGGCGACCATCGGGAGGTTGCAGATATCCACGAGGAACTCCCCAGGTCAGGGCGCCACGGCCGGCAGCACACCGGCCAGGGCACACGGGCGGTCAGGACGGCACTGCACGGCGAGGGTGGCCGAACGGTCCTCGGCCCCGCCCTGCGGGGCACCGTTCCAGGCGATCGACTGCTTCCCGGAGACGGTCACGGCGTAGACGTACGCCTGCGTGATCGCCCCCGGATCGGCCTGCAGCGCCTTGGTGAACCGGTCCGGGAAGTGCGCCTCGTCCGCGGTCGCGGTGGCGAACTGCCCGGAGTCGGCCATCCGCCCCCACAGCACCGGCGAGGGCACCAGCCGGTCGACCGAGTCGGCGTCGAGGTACTGCCCCTCGTTGGTCAGCCACTGGTGGAGGGAGGCCACCAGCTCCGGCTGCGAGGAGGAGCGGGTGTCGTACGACCACAGCGCCACCGCCGCCGCCTTCGCGAACGCGATCGGATCGTGCGTCGAGGGCGGACCCGGCAGCGACTTCGCATGCCCGCCCGGCGACGGCGAACTCACCGGCGCGGAGGGCGCGGCCGAACCCGCAGCCGCCGTAGCCGGATGGGCGGCCTCGCGGCCGTCCCGGGTGACGTAGGCCAGCACGCCGGCAGCGGCGACGAGCACCACCAGGACGAGCGAGCCCAGCAGCGCCCGGCTGCGCACCAGCGCGCCGCCGGACCCGCCTGGGCGAAGGCCCGAGACGAAGGAACGTTTCTGCATCACTTGACCTGGCTTCCGAGCGTCGAGAAGAACGAGACGACGCCGTTCGCGGCGCCGAGCAGTAGTGCCGCGCCGGCCGAAACGAGGACGCCCTTTTTCCCGTTGGCCTCCGCCTGGTGACCGCCGGAGTGGTGGCCCCAGGCCCACACCCCGGCGCTCACGGCCAGGGCCCCGACGACCGCGATGATGCCGAACAAATTCAGCGAGCTCATCACCTGCTTGAGGACCGAAAGGCCGGGCAAGCCGCCCTCGTTGGGGGTGATTCCGGGGTCGTAGGCGAGCTGTACGACTGCGTCCGCGAGATACAAGGGAAGCTCCAGAGCGGTTCAGGGCGCGCGAAGGCAGCCCAAAGAGAAGAGGGAGAAGAGAGGGGGAGGAGAAAGCGCGGGGTCAGGCGACCCGGCGGGCGGCGAGGATCTCCGGCCGCCACGAGGCGAGGGTCGAGATCTTGACCACGTCACCGGTCTTCGGCGCGTGCACGATCAGCCCCGAACCGATGAACATGCCCACGTGCTCCGGCACAGCGGCACTGCCCCGGGTGAACAGCAGGTCGCCCGGCTTGAGCGCGTCCGCCGAGACGGCCGTGCCCTGCTTGACCTGGTCGTAGGTGGTCCGCTCCAACGAGACGCCGGCTGAGCGGTAGGCCATCTGCATCAGCGAGGAGCAGTCACACCTGCCCATCGGGTCCGCACCGTGCGAGTTCGCGCAGGTGCCGCCCCACTGGTACGCAGTGCCCAACTGGCCGAGCGCCCACCGGATCGCGGTCTGCACCGGCTGTGGCGCATCCGCCGGGATCGTGTATCCGTTGGGCAGTGAGCCCGCGGGGATCGTGCCGAAGTCGCTGCCGTCACCGCCCGCCGTGGGCGTCCCGCAGCCGCCACCCGCTGTCGGGCTGGCGCTCGCGCCAGCCGTTGGCGTCAGGTTCACCGTGGGCGAGGCACCGGAGGTGGGGGTGAGCAGCAGGGCGAGGGCCTTCTGGAGTGCCTCCGCCAGGGGCTGCCACTTGGCGTAGGCGTCGGGGAAGCCGGAGCGCTGCACTGCCTGGGCGGCCTGGGTGACGGTCATCGACTCCCAGCCGCTGACCTTCTGCAGCGCCTCGTAAAACTTCGTCGAGGCGTACACCGGCTGCATGATCTGCTCCGGCGTGCCCCAGCCCTGCGAAGGCCGCTGCTGGAAGAGGCCCAGCGAGTCCCGGTCGCCGCCGTTGACGTTGCGAAGTTCGCTCTCCTGCAGTGCCGTTGCCAGGGCGACGACCTGCCCGCGTACGGGGATGCGCATCGCGACACCGGTGGCCTGGATCGTGCGGGCGTTGGGGATCTGCTCGGACGGCTTGCTCAGCCCGGCCACGGCCGGAGCCGACAGCGGACTGGAGCCCTTGAGGATTGCCTCGACCTGCGCCGCCACCGCTGAGGAATCCACGCCCTGTGTACTTCCTCCGGGAGGGCAGGAGCTGGACGTGGAGGCCGAGGCGCTGCCCGCGCCGACGATCGCGACGGGCAGGGCCAGCATCAGCGGACCGCAGGCGACGACGCCGACGAGCGCGCCGACCGTCTTCTTCACGACGGCCCCCGGTCACCGGGCAGTGGTCGACCGGGTGGCGCAAGAGGATGAGGGCATGGGTGTGCCAGGGCATGCTGCATCGCAGCGGCTCCTCGGGGATTCGTAGGAGAACGCGGTGCCGGCCTCTCGTGCGAAGAAGTCGCCGGCACCGCGCCGGTGGTGAAACCGCCCTTACTCAGAGCGGTCCCGGGTCAAGGGAGTTGGTAGCTCCAGGACGCCGGTCTCGGGCCACGCGCGGCAGTCAGCCGCGCTCGTAATCTCAGCCGGAACACGACGGCGCTCCTCGGGAGACAGGGGAAGGGGACGCTGCCCGCACGTGGTCGCGGCTGTACGGGGCAGCACGAACCAACACGCGCCGGGTCAGGACCGTTTGGCCTGCTGCCCGGTCGGCATGGCGAGACAGTAGACGCGAAATTCGGCCGCACCAAACGACCCCTCGGTCGAGCCCTGCACCCCGTCGCGCTCATTAGGTACGGCCGCCGATCGCGGCTACCGTCCTGGGCATCCCCGCTCCGGGCGGCTGCCGCCGGGAGCCGCCCGGAGCGGGCCCAAGCACCATGCGGAAGGAAGACCCGTGAGCTACCAGCTGCACCGAGGCGACGCCCTCACCGTGATGAAGACCCTCCTGGACGAGTCCGTCAACGCCGTCATCACTGACCCGCCGTACAGCAGCGACGGGCGCACCAGCCGCGATGTCCGCGGCAAGCTCGCCACCAGCAGCAGCGGCGTCCACGGCCCCAAGACCTTCCCCGACGAGAACGGTGACCACATCGCCTGGGCTCACAGAACTCTCACCGAGGCATACCGGGCAAGCGCCGAGCACTCAGTCGCGATGATCTTCTCCGACTGGCGGCAGAAGCCCGACATCAGCGAAGGGCTCCGGATGGCCAGCTGGACCTGGCAAGGCACCATCCCCTGGATCAAGCCCGCCAGCCAGCCCCGCAAGGGCGGCTTCGAGCAGTCCGCCGACTTCATCACCTGGGGGGGCAAGGGCTCCCTCGACAACAACCGCGACCTCTACCTGCCCGGCCACTTCACCGCCACCCAGCCCTGCAAGGATCAGGACCACACAACCCAGAAACCGATGGAGATCATGCAGCAGCTCGTCCAGATCTGCCCCGAAGGCGGCACCGTCCTCGACCCCTTCACCGGTACCGGTTCCACCGGCATTGCCGCCCTGCGCGAAGGCCGGCGCTTTCTCGGCATCGAACTCAACCCCCGCTACGCCGACATTGCCGAACAACGACTGCGCGCCGAACTCACCCAGCACGACTTCGTCCTCGCCGGACCGGAGGCGTGACCCTCAGCGCGATGACCTCCGCTACCACGGTGGCGGGTCGGGCGGCCGGGCCGAAGTGGATGCCCCATGGCGGGGAACGGGCAGGGTTGCCATGATCGCGGGCACGGAGTGGCCGGCTCCGGCGGCGGATGGCTGCAGAGCGGGGTGGTCGTGTTTGTGGTAGCGCGCTCGGGGCTCCATTCCGTCTTCGGCAGAGCTTGGTTGAGCGCGTGGTAGGTGGTGTGAAGCGCAGCTGAGGCTCACGCCGACTCAAGTAGTTCAATCATTCATACGCGTGCATTCGAATGAATTATTCGCCCCGCTTTCTGATAATTTGTCTGACCTGAGTGCTGCACTCGGCGCATGACAAGTACACGCACCATCCGCCGGGGAGCGCGCCCCCTGGACGATGAGGACCAGGACGCGATCGTTCAGCGCCTTCTGAACCGCGAGGAGAACCGGCTTCTGGCCGAAGCCTGCGAGCCGGAGTCCGGCGACGGCTGGCTCGGGCTGGTCTCCGACGCGGGCTTCGTGCGCAAGTGCACGGTGCTGGCGCACTCGGCGCCGTTGCACCGGATCGATCAGCGGCAGGCGTGGCAGCAGTTCCCGACCGGTCTGTACGACCCGCGCACGATGGCCCTGGCGGTGCTGGAGGCTGTGGTGAGCCAGCAGGGCATGGAGCGCGAGGCGACGACCGAAGAGGTGGTCGTCTTCCTGGCGGAGCTGGCCCGAAGAGCGGCACCGTATCGCGACGGGGCTGAGCACGTGGCGGTAGCCCGGTTCGTCCTGAGGGAACTGCTCAACGACCACGGGGCCGCCGAGCAGTTCTCCCTCGGCTACAGCGATTACCGCGAGGGCCACAGCCGGGGCGAGGTGCTCTTCCGCTACCTCGAAGAGGACATCGGCCTTCGGGGCCAGCCGGTGCTCAAAGCCAGTACCTCCGCCATCAACATGCTGCTGTCCGGGCTCGACCACGACCTTGAGGACCAGCAGGCGGCCTACGACGAGATGCTGCGCCGACAGGTGTCGACCGGCCGCTGGGGCCGGGCGGAGGAGAGCGCCGCACAGAGTCTGAAGCTGTCGCTGCTGCTGGCCGAACGCGTCCGGACGGTCCTCGCCGAGACGGAGCGCGATGTGCGCTCGGTCGACTGGTCCGGCCAGGTCACTGGCCTCCTCGCCTCCTCCCGAGCGCACCTGACGGAACGCCAGAGCGTCGAACTCGGCCTAATGGAGCTGATGCGGCAGGCCCGCAACAACATCACCGACGGGGACGTCCGCATGACCTGCGTGCGCGTCCTGCGCCTGCTGGAGCGGGCGAACCTGCGCCACACCCAGCTGCTGAAGAAGGTGATCGGCGCCACGCCCACCTTCCTGCGGGCGCAGGCCGAGCAGTGCTTCCGGCCGATGCCGCGCCTGGCGCTGATCGGCTTGCGCGACGACCTGCTGGAGCCGCTGCTCGAACTCGACGCGGACGAGGCCACGCAGGTGGCGGGCGTGTTCGCGGACGCCAGTGGCGGCCCCCTGGTCACCCGCCGGCCGCGGCTGAGGGACTTCTGGGAGCTGCTCCTGGCTCCGGTGCGCGAGTTTCGGGACTCGTTCCCCGACGACTCCACCGACCTGGTCATCGAGGAAGCCGAGGACGAAGATCCCTACACGGAAGAGGACTTCGCCGCGGCCAGAGCACTGATCGAACAGGCACTGACCGCCCCCGTCCACCTGTCCGCCCTGCTCGCCCAGGCGGAGCAGGACGGGCCGGCCGTCACCGACCTGCTGGCGCTGTGCGTGCTGCGCGCCTTCGCCCCCGACCCCGAGGACGAGGACGACGGCTGCCTCGCGGATCTCGCCGACCTGCTGGAGGAGCGCCTGGTGGTACTGGCTGACGCTGCCACTTTCGACCTCGGCTTCATGGCCGGCACCGACCTGCTGCTTGTGCCGGCCGGACCGCTCATCCCCGAACCGGCGGCGCCCGACGCCCCCTTCACCGCAGAGGACAGCCGCCCATGACCGCCCCGACCGTCACTGGTCTCGAACTGGCCGCTGTCGCGGCGCTCGTCGGGTTCGGCCTCCAACCGCGCATGAGACCCCTCGACAACCCGCGCTACCGGGAGCTGCTGCAGCGGTGCCGTTGCGAGCGCCCGTTCCGCAGCGCCGTCGAAGCCTGCGCCGAGGGCCTGGAGATGGACCTGATCGAGGTCCACCCGGTGGAAGGGTTGATCCTCCACCCGCGCCACGGGTCGATCTTCACCTACCGGCTCACCGACCACGAAAAGCTTTCGAGCAAGGAGCGCCTGACTCTCGGCCTCGTCCACGTCGCGATCGCCGCACGGGCCTACCCCTACCCGGAGGACCTGGAGGAGGACGGCGCCAAGCGGATCGCGGTCGACGACGTCGACGCCTTCCTACGGCACCTCATCGGCAAACTCCAGGAAGCCACCCGCGACAGCGAGGGTCTGGCGCTGCCCCACACGGGCCTGGACGCCGCATGGCGCATCTACGCCAAGCTCACCCCCGGTCGACCGACCGCCGGCGGCAGCCGCGTGGTCCGCGCCAGCAGTCAGTACTGGATCGCCTACGCATTGCGATGGCTGGTCGAGCAGGGCATGGCCACCCCCGCCCCCGCCCACGGGCCGGGCCACTACCTGCTGGCCCACCGCTTCCGCCTTCAGGTCCGCGAAGCCGCCTCCGCCCCCGCCTTCGCCCTCCTCGGCGACCTGCGGCGCACCCAACTCGTCGAAGAGGACTAGACATGTACGTCATCCGCCGCATCCGGCTGGAGCACGTCGGACACCGCTCCGCGCGCTTCGGATCCCTGATCCTGGACCTCACCAACGGCCAAGGCACAGCCGACGGCCGCCCCCTGACGGCGGCCTCGGCCGTGGACACGGTGCTGTGGCTGCGCAACGGCGGCGGCAAATCCAGTCTCCTGGCCCTGATCTTCAGCCTGCTCCTCCCCTTCAAGATCGACTTCATCGGGCACGCCGACGGCAAATCACTGGCCGACTACATCCCCGGCGGGAAGGTCTCGCACGTCATCCTGGAATGGGAGGACTCCGAGCGGCCCGGCACCGGTCCCGCCCTAATCACCGCGGGCGTCTACCAGTGGAAGGACGGCCAGTGCCCCGCCGACACCAGCAGCGGCTGGGACCGCCTCATCCGGCGCTGGTACCTCTTCCGCCCCGTCCCGGGCGTCCTCGACCTCGACACCCTGCCGGTGCGCAGGGACAACTCGCTCCTCAGCCAGAGCAATTACCTGCGCACCATCACGGAGACCTTCAGGGCGAACCGGTCCGCGAAACTCGTCATCGCGGAGGAACAGTGGAACTGGGCCGAGCAGCTGGAGCAGTACGGACTCGACCCACAGGTGTTCAAGATCCAGCGGGACATGAACAAAGGGGAAGGCGGGATCACCGACCTCTTCCGCTTCACCACCTGCGAAGACTTCGTCAACTTCCTGATCGGCATGGTCGTCAACCCCGACGGTCCCATCGCGGCACGCGAGGCACTGGAAGAACACGCCGACAAGCTCGCCACCCGCCCCGATCGGGAAACCGAAGGCCGCTTCCTCGCCGAAGCCGTCCTGCGGCTGCGCCCGGTCCAGAAGGGAACGGCCGCGCTCACCGCCGCGCGCCACCAGCTGGAACAGCAGGTGCACGTCGTCGACCGGGCCGCCGAGCACATCGCCGAGCAGGTCCGCGGGCTGCGGCAAGAAGCCCAGGGGATCGAGGCCGAGGCCGATGCCGCCGAACGGGAAGTGGAAGAAGCCAAGCGTCGCCTCGCTGGGCAGCACACGTACGTGGCCGCCCTAACCGCCCACGTCGAACGACTCGAAACGGCTGAGGCCCAACGTACGACGGCCGACCGTTCGAAGGCAGTCGAAACTGCGCAGCTGGAGCGCGAAGCCTGGGAGGCCGTCGAGCCGCTCCTCGCGCTGAGCGCCAGGACCACCGAGGCGAAGGAGACCACGGAGCTCCTCGCGCAGCAGGACAAGAGCCGAGCCCCGCAACGCCTTGCCCTGGAACGCTCCGGCGCGGCGCTGCACGCCGCTCTCACCCAGTCGCTGGCAGGTATCACGGTCGACCTCGAAGCCGCGAAGGCCGACAAGGCCGGCGCCGATACCGAGGCCCAGGAGTCCCAGAGCGAGCATGCCGCGGCTTGCGAGGCGGCTGCGGCAGCCAACGGCAGAGCCAAGGACGCCACCCGCCGACGCGACGAGATCACCGCCCTCGTCGCGAGCGCACGCACCGAAGGAGTCCTCCAGAAAGCCGAGAACCCGGACCAGGCCCTCCAACGCCTGCGTAGCGCACGCGACAGCACCGACAAGCAACTTGACGACTTCAAGGACCGGCTGGAGCAAGCTCGCCTCCGACAGGGCGAGATCGCCGTCCAGCGGCAGAACGTGGGCAGCGAACTCGGCGAGGTCTCCGAGCGCCACACCCAGTTGTGGGACCGGATCGACGACTTCCAATCCAAACGCCGCGCGCTGGCCGCCGAGCCCCGACTCAAGGAAGTGGCCAGGATCGACAGCAACGAGCCGCTCGACCTGGACGCCATCGGCGGCGACTTGGTGGGGCTCCTCGAAGACCAGTGCCGCGCCGCGGACGAAGCCATCGCCTCGGAACACGCGGCCGCGGCAGAGGACAGGCGAGTAAGCAGGGCCGTGCAGGACACCGGCTACCTGCCGGCCGCCCCCGAGGTGGACAGAGCCGTCCAGAGCCTGCGCAACCTCGGCGCCCCCGCTCTGACGGGCTTCCAGTACCTGCGCGACGCAGTCCCCGCCGAGCGGTACGCCGAAGTCATCGCCACCCACCCGCATCTGGTCGGAGGGATCGTGGTCAGCGGCCCGGTCCCTGGCGACGACCTGACGGCCCTGGCGCGTCGTGCCAACGTCGCGCTGACCTCGGTGATCGCGGTGGCGGCACACACGGACGCGGAAGAGCTGCTCGCTGGCGGGCCCGACCGGCAGTACGTGGTGATGCCCGTCCACCCCGGCGCCCTCAACAGCGATGCCGCAGACGACGAACTGCGGCAGGTCAACCGCCGGCTGGACAGTCTCGCCGCACGCCAAAGCGCCCTGATCAAAGGCCGGGAGAACGACCGCCTGCTCTCCCAACGCCTCGTCGAGCACCTCGCCGACTTCGGGACCCGGCCGCGCGCCGCCCTGGAAGCCGAGCTCGCCCGCCTCGACGACAAGAAGACCGCCCTGCAGAACCGGCAGCGCGAGCTTGCCCGGGACGCCCAGGACGCCGAAGCCGCCCAGCAGCACGCCCACAGCCGCATCCAGGCCATCCATCAGGAACTCGTCGACCTGGCCGCCCTGATCGAGCGCGCGTCCCGGCTGGCGGCAGACTCCGCTGCCCTGCCCGGTCTCGAATCGGAGATCACCGATGCGGCACACGAGGCCGCAGAGCACCAGCGCGCCGGCCAAGCGCACCGGCGACGCGGTGACAAAGCGCTGCAGAACGTCGCCAAGTTCGCCGCCGAGGTCCAGCGCTGCAACAACACGCGGACGAGGTGGCAGAACGACCTCGCCGAGATCCGAGCCGAGCTTCCGGACATCCCCGCTCCTCCGGACGCCCCCACCACCACACCCGCCGGTACCGAGCCGAAGGTCGCGTTGGGCAACCTGCGCACGCGCTGGCACCAGGCCCTCCAGGACTGGAACTCCGGAGTCACCGACAAAGGCCTCCAACAGCGCCTCGACACCTGCAAGACGGCGATCACCGAACTCAGCGCCACCCTCGACCGCTTCAGCGAGCCCGCCCGCACCCGCGCGGCGGAGATCGCCGCCGACACGGACGCAGCGGAACCCCACCGCCGGGCCGACCGCCGCGAACACACGGAACAGGAACTGGATGCGGCGAAAGAAGCACGCACCGAGGCAAAGATCCTCCACCAGCAGGCCGAGGCGCGGCTCGAAAAGGCCGAAGCCGCCCTGGCCCGACTCGGAGAACCGCCCACCCTCCCCGACTTCCCCACCACCGTCGAGGCCCGCTCAGTCCTCGACACCGCGAGCCAGAAGCTGGACGGGGCCAAGGACAGCATCCACGAACGCGAACTCGCCGTCGAACGCCTCCGCCGCGCGGCCGCCGAGACGACCAACCGCGCAGACCTGCTCGCGCAGGCCGAACAGAGCCTCGCATCGGCAGCCGCCCGCCACCGCAGCGACGCCCCCAGCCAAGGAGACAACAGCTCACCCCTGTCCACGGACGCCTTGCTGGCCGAGCAGCACGACTTCACCGCACACGCCGCCAGCACCCTGACCACCGAGCAAGCCCGCACCCTCCAAGCGAAACTGACCACCGTGCTCGACGAAGCGGCCAGCGCCCGCGACAGGCTCCAAAGAGCCCTCGACCGCGCCACCCGCGCCGTTGAGTCCCTCGCCAACCAGCCCGAGTACAACCAGGTCGTGAATGGCCGGCTCCTCGCCCAGCTGACCGGCGACCTGGCATCCCCCACCCGCCTCGCAGCCCTTCTCGCCGACATCCACGAACGCGAGCACGTAGTCACCAAGCAACTCGCCGAAATCGACGAAGACCAGATCCTCGTCGTCCGAGCCTGCGTCACCCTCGTCAAGTCCGTCTTCGACGACCTCGAAGAAGTCTCCCGCTACTCACGACTACCCCGCGGCCTCGGACAGTGGACGGACAAGCGCTTCCTCGACTTCGAGATCCGGCACGAACCCACCGACGAAGAACTCGCCCGCCGGATCGCAGCGGAGATCGAGCGGCTCACCACCGCCCTCACCCCCAAAACCGGCCAGCCCGTCCCATTGCCGGAAGCCATGGAACTGGCCAAGCGCCTGGTCCTGGCCGGCATCGGCGGCAACGGCAACATCGTCGCCAAGGTCATCAAACCCACCCAGAGCACAGACACCCTCGAACGCGAATCCGTTACCGCGATCAAGAAGTTCAGCGGAGGCGAACTCCTCACCACATCCGTCCTCCTCTACTGCACCCTCGCCCGCATGCGGGCCGCCCAACGCGACCGGAAGATCCCCGGAGGCGTCGGCACCCTCGTCCTCGACAACCCCTTCGGCAAAGCCAACTACCTCCCCTTCGTCAGCCTCCAACGCCGAGTCGCCGAAGCCCACGACATCCAGCTCGTCTACACCACCGGAAGCAACGACCTCCCCGCCCTCGGCCGCTTCCCCCTGATCCTCCGCCTGCGCAACGGCGCCGACTCCCGCACCAAACAGCGCTATGTCCAGATCGAAGAACGCTACGGAAGCGCCGTCACCGACGCCCTCACCCGCACCGACACCGACACCATGACCACCGCCCGACTACTGCGCCGCACCCGGCCGGCACCGGCCGACCACGGCGGCCACGAGGCGGAGCACGAGTGACACCCGCCGAGCGCATGGCCCTCCGGCTCGCGCAGCACGGCCGCCAGCGGGTCGACTTCGACCTGCTGGCGGCCGCCGCCGACGAGGGCGACAGCAGCCTCCCGACCTCCCCGCACCGACGGAGCATCCTCGCCGCGGCAGCCGGTGAACTCGCCGAGCGCAACCTCGCCACCCTCCCGAAGGGGAAGGCTGGTTGGGACACCAGCGCAGACCCGCCCCTTCCCCGATGGGTAAGCAGGACCACTGCACCCCGCCCCCGACAGCCCCCTCCCGTTCCGCGGGCCTGGGTTCCGGCGCTCTCCTTCGCCAGCCGCCTCCGTCTGAGCCCGGCCGACCGGCAACTCCTCGATCCGATCAACTCCCAGCTGCGCGACAACCCCCACACGGAGGTCCTCCCGCTCGCCGAACGCTCCTACCAGCTCTACGGTGACGAGAAGCGCCTGAACGGAATCGAGAAGAACCACCTCGTCAGGGCCGGGCTGCTCGACATCACCGTGCACCTGCGCGCACGCCCGACACCCCCACCGCTCGCGATGTTCGAGATCGGCCCGGCACCGTGGATGCTGATCGTCGAGAACTCCGCGACCTTCACCAGCCTGCGCGAGACCCTCCGCACCTGGCCGGAGGGGTCCCAGGTCGGCTGGCTGGCGTATGGCTCCGGCGACCAGCTCGCGGCATCCATCCCGACCGCAGCCGAAGCCTTCGAAGAACGCGCCCATCCAGTGACCGACATCCTCCTTTACGGGGACCTCGACATCGACGGCCTCGAATGCGGCCAGCAGACAAGCGCCAGAGCCGTTGAAGCCGGGCTCCCGGCCGTCGAGCCCGCAGGAGGTCTCTATCAGGCACTCCTTGAAATGCCTCCTCGCTTCCTGACACCTACCAGCTCGGAACGGCTCAAGGCTGCGATCACTTGGCTGCCGGAGTCGATCCGCACGAGAGCGGAGGCGCTCCTGAACGGCGACAAGGTGCTCCGCCAGGAGGCGCTGCCGCTTCCCGAACTTCGACAGCACTTCCACCGCGGACAACCCCTCCTGCCGCAGGTACGCGACGTACAGAGCGGGCTTCTATGAGAGCTCCACACGACTGAGGTAGACAAGCACAAAATGCCCATTCCCGGAGGTCATCGCGGTGACGGTGACCAGGCGGGCGAACAGCGGGAGCACGCGGGACGGCGCCACGGTGCATTGCGAGAACGATCGGTGTGGGGGACGCCGCATCTACCACTCGCAGCGACGGGAGAGGCGGGCGATCTGCACCCCCGCGTCTGGCGCCCAAGAATCGATGCGCTCGTTTTGTAGCGTCTCCGTATGCCACGCTCCGCGCCGACGGGCGCCTATCGCAAACTCATGGACCTGACGGCTGCCGACGGGAACCCCGTCAGCGTTGCCCAGCTCGAACGCTGGCGCCGCTCGGGCCTGCTACCTGCGCCCGACAGGGTGTCTCTGGGGCGGGCCGGCACCAGTACCTCCTACCCGCAGGAAGTGAAAGACCTCGCCCGCGCGCTGGCGCGCCGGCACCGGCCCGGCCGCCGGCTGGACGACACGGTCCTGCTTGCCTTCTTCTGTGACAGCGCCCGAATCCCGGAACTCCCACTGAAGTTGGCACTCGTCAGGACGTACTTCCCCTACCGGCAACGCCACCGCGATGAGGTGGCCAGGATCGCGGACGCTGTCCCTGACGACCCCGGCTTCGAGCAGGACGTCTACTACGACTGGGCGGAGGCCGAAGCCGTCCTCGATGTCAAGGAGGGCGGGATGGCAATCCGGAAGATGCGCGCGAACCTGCGCCGGCTGCCTGACCTCGCCCGCGCCTCGCGGGAAGCGGTCGATGAACGCCTGGTCGGCGTGCTGACCCACCTCAACTCGCCCCGTCTGCCCGAGGACGATCTCGTCATCATGCGCGACCTGGAGGCCGCGATCGACCTGGACTCCGACGAGTTCAGCCTTGCCCGACTCGCCGTCTGGGAGTACGCGGCCACGACTCACGCGGGCCAGATGGGCCGCTTCGAGGAGACAAATGGCGAGGAACGCCTCCACACGCTCTGCTACACCCCGCTGGACGAACTCCACCACCTGCGGGACGAAGTGGTTACCGCCATGCAGGAGACCTGGCGGCGCGCCACCGGCGGACGCCGAGGCGCCCTGGCCCTTGACACCGTATCGATGGCCAAAGGCGCCGCTCGCGCGCTCGCTGAGTGGACCACGGCCCGACAGGCCCACCCGGAAGGCACCTCGTACGCCGACATCCACTTCACCGACAGCCTCCTCGACCTGGCCCGCGCCACCGCCCCCGCATGGTTGCTGAACCGCGCCGACCGCCAACGGGCCGCGCTGCCGCCGGTCGATATGGCGGGCGAAGGACGTGCGGGGTTCATCGCCCGCACCACCGGGGCCACCGGCCGGCGGCGCCGCACTCGCTGATTCCTTCCGGAGCGCCGGCGAGCTCTGCGGAACACCCGCAACCCACAGGAAATGGAGGGGCGTAGGAGACTCTGCAGCAGTCCCGCCAGGATGCCAGGGCCGTTTGCGCCAAAGCCTCGTGAGCATGACGGTTCCGGCAACCGCACCGCTTGTAGATAGTTCCGGCGCCACGCATGGCGCTCTCCTCGCGGGGCCGCGGGCGAACCTACGGCCAGTCTGGACCTGTAGGGCTGCGGAATGGGCCATACCAGGACCTTCGGGGGGAGACCGCGGTGTGGTGTGTGAAGGTAACGGGTTCCATGAGGTGGGCGTTCGTAGCTTCGGCAAGGCTGGGATCGGCCGGTGAAGACCGGGATGGGATGCCCACCCTAGAAGCTCAGGCTGTGCGCCCGCACGGCGTCAGGCTGCCATTGGACGCCTCCAGGGCGACCACGGCAATCAGCTGCGGCGTTGATCCATTGGCCGGGAGATGGCTTCGGATGCCAACTGGCTGATCCAGGTGCGGAGTCACCACCCTGACACCCGACGGACAGTGCTATCGCCAGTCGGCAAAGATTGGCGCACCTTAGTCCAAGTCATTGCTGCATAAGCAATTCTGACGATCTATCACTCAAATAGGTGATGGCTGTCGGTGGGGGCTGCTTCGATGCGAACTGTCCGAGAGATTCCTACCCAAGGAGGGTTTCCATGGAGGCGTTGTACGAGCGGATGGCCGAGGCGGCGAGCGGGCTGTCGGCGGACGGAGCGATCCGGATCGTGGCCCAGTACGAGCCGGTGGCCGGCGTGGGGGCGCCGGTGGCGCCGCCGACGGTGAAGCTCAAGGAGAGCGACGGTCCGGGCCAGTTGTTCGAGGACCGGTGGGTTGGCGGGCAGCGCACGAGGGTGGTGCTGCTGGACCAGCGGCAGTCGCAGGCGAACCGCTGTGAGACGGCTCTGCTGGAGGCCGTCGACCTGGGGGAGGCGGTGGTGCCGCACCTGGCGCTGCACGTGACCGCGGAACGCCGGGGCCTTCGGATGACGAACCTGGACGCGCCGCACCGCTCCCGCGATGCCTACTTCCGGGACGCGCTGGACGAGTCCGGGGTCAAGTTCGACGAGACGGACACGGGCCGGGCGCTTCGCGATACCGGGACCGGTGATGTGCGTGCCTTCCTGGAGTCGGCGCCGTCGGACCTCGTGTACGGGCTGTGGGACTCGCACCGCAAGCGCCGCGTGCAGCTGAAGGTGCCGCGCACCTACACCTCGGAGCTGGTGGGCCTGGATCCGCTGTCCGGGAAGAGGGCGGCGGGGCGTTTCGACAAGTGGAACTTCCCCGGCGACAACGTGGAGCTGACCGCCGACGGCTGGAGGCCAGTCGAGGGCACCGGGAAGAAGGGCAAGGGGAAGACGCTCAAGGCGTCGGCGGTCGGGCACGGCATGATCCCGCCGGTCGAGGGCATGGGCGGGGTGACGGTGCAGGCGATCGAGCGGAACGCGACGCTGGCCATGGCGGGCCTGCGGGCGCTGCGCTTCGGCGACGCGCCGAAGGAGTACGTGCGGGCGGCGAGGGCCCTGCTGGCGGCGCTGGCGCTGCTGGGGGACCGGCTGGCGTTCGCGGCGCCGGCGGTGCGGCTGCGGTCGGGCTGCGACCTGCTGCTGGTGTCGGAGCGGATCGAGTGGGTCGGCCGCGGGCGTGAGGGTGTGGCGGTGACGGAGCCGCTGGAGCTGGACACTGCAGGGCAGGCGCTGGAGCTGTTCGAGTTCGCGCGCTCGCGGGCCGAGGAGGCTGGCCTGGTGTGGTCGAAGGAGCCCGTGCGGCTGCGGCCGAACGCGCAGGTGCAGCAGGCGATCGAGCGCTCCTTCCGCCTGGAGGGCATCGGCGAGGCGGAAGGCGAGTAGAACGTCATGCCCTTCCACATCTCGGTGGAGCTGCTGGAGCCGCTCTACCAGGCGACCGCCATGGACGCAGAGCGGGCCGAGTGGCCGCCCCACCCGGCCCGCCTGTTCTGCGCGCTGGTCGCGCACGCCGACCTCGACGATGCCGCGCACCGGATGGCGCTGACCTGGCTGGAGGCCCAGGATCCGCCCGTGGTCACGGTGCCGGCCAGGCCCTTGGAGGCGGAGCACCCGCGCGCGGCGTGGGTGGTGACCAACATCGTGGACCCGGGAAAGGTGACCCACGGCCTGCTGCCGGGACGCACCGCCGGCGGCGTTCCCCGTGCGTGGGCGCAGAAGACGCTGTCCGGTGCGCGGATGGTGTTCAGCTGGGCTGCGGAGCCGGGGGAGGAGCTCGCCCCGGTGTTGAAGGAGCTGGCCAGCCGGGTGCCGTACTTCGGGCGATCGACCGGGGCCGGGCTGCTGGATGCCTGGTGCGGCCCCGACGAACCCGGTGAGAAGGACGGGTGGCGGCAGAGCTGGAGGCCTGCCGCCAGCGGGGAGTACCCGAAGGAATCGCGGCCGATCCGGATCCCCTACCGCGGCTATCTGGCGTGGCTGGAGGATGCGCTCGAGGAGCAGCGGCCGTCCTGGAGCCAGGCGGTCACCCACCACTACCTCGACCCCGACCACACCGACCGGGACGAACCGGCGGTGGCGGAGGGTCCGTTCGGTGATCTGCTGACGTTCTCGTTCGCCCCAGGCGTGGCGCTGGACCCGCGGTGGACGCTGGAGCTGACCAGCCGGCTGCGGAGCATGGTGATGGGCACCCTGGAGGCGATGGGCCACGACGTCGAGGCGATGACCACGGTCCACGGCCACAAGAACAGCCCGGACGACCCAAGGCCGGTCGCCTACCTCGCGCTGCCGTTCGCCGGCCACCACCACGCCGACGGGATGCTCCGCGGACTCGGCATCGCCCTGCCCCGCGAGATGCCCAGGCAGGACCGCAAGGCCCTGCTCGCGGCCCTCCTTCGAAATGACGGGGGCTTGCGGTGGATCCCGTTCGCGGACGGGGAACCGCTGGACCTGGTACGGGTCAGTCCCGCTGACCACGATCAGTGGCCGCAGACCGTCCAGCCGGGGACGTGGCAGGGGCCATCGACGGTGTGGACCACGGTGCTGCCGATGGTCCTCGACCGCTTCCCCAAGAAGTACGAGGAAGCCGCGTGGGCGGACTCGGTCGCGGCCAGCTGCGCCGCGGCCGGTCTCCCTGAACCTACGCAGGTGCATGTGAGCCCGCGCGGCGCGCTCGTGCCCGGGGCCCGGGGCGTGGACGGGTTCCCGGTGCGCCGCAAGGACGGGGAGAGGCCGCTGCCGAGCTGCCATGTGCGCCTGACCTTCCCGGTCCCGGTGACGGGGCCGGTGGTGCTGGGCAGCAAGAAGAACTTCGGCCTGGGCCTGTGCCGCCCGGAGCCCGACTTTCAGGAGGACGACCAGTGACGGGCACCGAGCGGCTGCCGGTGATCGAGACGGCCGAGTTCCCGGCCTTCTTCCGGGAGCTCCACCACCACACCCACTGCCCCGGCGGGGCCGAGACCGCGGTGTGCGACGGGTGCGATGGCTGGGCGCCGTTCCCTTGGCAGAGCGCCTACCTGAACGCCGTGGCCGAGGGGGCCGACTGGCCCGACCTCGATGTTCCCACCGCGCTGGGCAAGACGACGTTCATCGACATCTGGCTCTTCCTCCTCGCCCAGCAGCACTCTCACCACCGGAACCAGGAACTGGGCCGCGAGTACCGGACGGTGCCGCTGCGGCTGTTCTTCTGCGTCGACCGGCGCCTGGTGGTCGACCAGGCCCACCAGCACTCCACGGAGCTGGCGGCGGCGCTCGCCGAGGCGCCGGCCGGTTCGGTGCGGGCGAAGGTCGCCGCCGCGCTGCGTGACCTCGGCGGCGGCGAGTTGCCGCTGGAGGTGGTGCGGATGCGCGGCGGCACCCGCTGGGAGTCGAACTGGGTGCGCAGCCCGGCCCAGCCGCTGGTGGTGACGTCGACCGTGGACCAGTACGGCAGCCGCCTGCTGTTCCGCGGCTACCACACCTCCCCGCAGCGCGCCCCGATCGACGCCGCCCTGACCGGGCACGACGCTCTCCTCGCTCTGGATGAGGCCCATCTGTCGAAGGCTCTGCTGGCGACCGCCGCCGACACCGCGCTCTACCAGCAGACGGCGGTGCGAGGGGAGTTGGCGGCGCGGGCGCTTCGGGTGGTGAGCCTGTCGGCGACCAGCGCCACCGGCGGCCGGCCCCGCCTGGGCATCGGTGAAGACGACCGCGCCCATCCGATCGCCGGGCGGCGGATCGCGGCCGAGCGCCACGTGACGCTGCTGGACGCCGGCGGCTGGTCGAAGGAGCCCGCAGAGGCGTTCGCCCTCGCGGCCGAGACCGCGCTGGACGCCGTTCTGCCTGTCCTGGGGCTGCCCGCGGTCGCGTTGATCGCCAACACCATCAGCCACGCCCGCGCCGCCCACGAAGCGCTGGCCCGGCGCACCGACGTGGACGTGCTGCTGCTGACCGGCCGCTGCCGGCCCGCGGAGCGCGACCTGCTTGTCACCGGCCCGCTGGCCGAACTCCTCGACGGTGTCAGCCGGGACCGTGAACGCCCCCTCGTCGTGGTCAGCACCCAGACCCTCGAAGTGGGGATCGACTGCACCTTCGGGGCGATGGTCAGCGAATGCGGCGACTGGGCCTCCATCCTCCAGCGCCTCGGGCGTCTCGACCGCCGCGGCGAACTCGGACCCGTGCCCGCGATCCTCGTCCGCGCCCACAAACCCGAGGACCCCGACCGCATCCCCGTCTACGGCCCGGCCGCCGCCCACACCTGGCAGTGGCTCACCCAGCACACCCCCACCCACGACACCCAGGACCCTGCCGAGCTGACCCCCCACCTCCTGGACGGCCTGGTCCTCAACCCCGCCACCCTGCCCCAACTTCTCGACGGCACCGACACCACACCGCTCACCCGCGCCGGCGAACACATCCCCCCGGTCGAGCAGACGCGCCTGGGCGCCTTCGCCCGCACCAGCCCCATCCCCGTCCCCGACGAATCCCCCGCCCCCTTCCTCCACGGCCTCGACACCGGCCAGCCCGAAGTCCAACTCCTTTGGCGCGCCGACCTCCCCACCGATATCACCGACCCCGAGACCCTCGCCGAACACATCCGCACCACCCCCGTCCACACCGCCGAAACCCTCGCCCTACCCCTCGCCGCGGTGCGCCGATTCCTCACCCAACCCCGCGCGACCCCCGACACCAGCGACCTCGAAGGCCCCGACGCCGACACCACCCCCGAACCCCGCAACCCACCCACCCGCCTGCGCACGACCATTCTCCAACGCGAGACCGACGGCACCTGGACTACCCCGCGCACCACCGGGGACCTGAAGCCCGGCGCCACCCTCGTCCTGCCCACCACCGCCGGCGGCCACGACGCCTACGGCTGGACCGCCGACCCCGACACCCCCGTCCCCGACCTCGGCGACCACCCCACCGACAACACCCGCACCCCACTGCGCCTCGACCCTGCCGTCCTGGCCAGCACCACCGGTGCCGCCCCCGAGCAGTTCACCCCGATCATCAAGCAGGCCCTCACCGACCTCACTGCAGACCCCGACGACCCGGATACCCTGAGCACGACTGACGCGGTCCACGCCGCGATCACCAGCCTGCTCGCCGCCCTGCCCACCGACACCCCGGCCGACGGCCCCGCCCGACACACCCCGGCGCTATGCCGGCGCCTGGAGACCCTGCTGGAGGTCGCCGAGTGGCGCACCGGACGAGCGGCCGCGGCCGGGGTGGTGTTGCTCGACCACGGTGGTCTGGGGCGGATCGTCCTCGTCCCGCCCCGGCACGCCGACGCCGGCCGCTACCGGATCGCCGTGGACGACGAGGACCCGGACAGCAGCAGCCTCACCCGTGCCGTCACCCTCAAGCACCACCATCAGGCTGTTGGCGAACGCGCCCGCAACTTCGCCCGGGCCATCGGGCTGCCCGACGACCTGGTCGACGCCATTGTTCTCGCGGCGGCCAGTCATGACTGTGGTAAGGACCACCCGCGGTTCCAGTGCATGCTCTGCTCCGGTGACCGACTCCTCGCCGAATCCCTGCCCGAACCCCTCGCCAAGTCCGGCATGGACCCCGCCGACCGCACCACCCGCCGACGCGCCGCCCGCCTGGCCAGCTGGTCCAAGGACCTGCGCCACGAAGCCCTCAGCGCCGCCGCCGTCCACACCTGGCTCGCCACCGACCCCGCCACCGCCCGAGGACTCGACTACGACCTCGTCACCCACCTCGTCGCCGCCCACCACGGCTACGCCCGCCCGCTGCTGCCCGCATTCGCCGACCCCGAGCCCGTCCTCGTCGAGTGCACCATGCCCGACGACACCACCATCACCGTCTCCAGCACCGTGATCGGCACCGACTGGATCGGCCCACGCCGCTTCCGCGCCCTCAACCGGCGCTACGGCTTCTGGGGCCTGGCCCTCCTCGAGACGATCCTGCGCCTCGCCGACATCGCCTGCTCCGAAGAGGGCAACTGACCATGCACCAGCTCGAACTCCCCGCCCTGCGCTCCGACGACCCGCTCGGCTTCCTCGCCGCCCTCGGCATCCTCGAACTCACCACCGCCACCCTGCCCACCGAGCCGTACCTCCACTGGAAGGGCCCCGCCGGCGCAGCCGTCCTCACCACCGACCAACCCCTCACCCTCGACACCCTCACCGAGCTCCTCACCACCCACCTCCCGCCCAAGCCCGCCACGACGGCCCGCACAACCGGGGAGCCCGCGGACAGCGCCGAGACAGAGGACGGAGAGGGCGAGGACGCCGACGCAGCCGGCACGGGCGGTGAAGTCTGGGACTCCTTCCCGCACGTCCCCGGACTCCTGACCCGACCACGCGAGGACCCCACCGCCCCCAACGAAGCCCTGCGCATGCGCGTCGACACCGCGCACCAGACGCTGCGCGAACTCGCCCAGTCCGAACGGGAGACGGGAGATCGCCACGCCCGCTGGTTCACCTCCCTGACCAACGTCATGTGCTTCGAAGACACCAAACCCAAGACCGGCAAGAACGACCCGGGACCCGCGGAGGAATCGGGCTCCGTCACGGTGCGGCGTACCCCCGTCACCCCGCTGATCGCCGCCGCCGGCCAGATGACCATCACCGGCCTGATGCAGAAAGCCGTCCTCGGCTGCCGCAAGGACCCGCGGCAGATTCGCTCGGCCCTGGACGGCTGGCGCCGCGTCTCCGACTACGCCTCCGCCAACTTCGACCACCGATCCCTCGGCGACGCCCATACCAACTCCGAAGGCAAGGCCTACCAACGCGGAGCCCCCGGCCCCACCTGGCTCGCCCTCCACGCCCTCGCCACCTTTCGCCTCACCGCCACCGGCCGCACCCAAGCCGCCGCCAGCTGGGACACCACCGACAGCCGTGGTGCCCTACGTTGGCCCGCCTGGACACCACCACTCACCACCACCGACGTGACCGTCCTCCTCGAACACCCTGCCGTCCGCGCCACCGAACCCGACACCAACCGCAACGCCGGCATGCTGACCAACCTCGGCGTCACCGCCCTCTACACTGCACCCCGAACCGGCCTAAAACAGTCCAACGGCCCCCTCGCAGCAAGCCGCCACCTCTGGCCCTGAACCCCACGTCCGACCACCCCACCAATCCCCGATCCTTGACAACTCCACAGCGCCAACACAGAAATCGGCATCCCGGCTGGACGCGTCTTCGGAATCACAAGCGGACACGAAAACACCCCACCACACCGAAGCAACAAGTCCGAATTGCCCTAAAAGATACCCAGGCAGGTGCGGCAGCCGACTCGTCGGACCATCAAGCCAGCAGCTCAGACGCTGTCGCTCCGCACCGTCCCGGTGCGGCACCATCGCAGCGCGACGTCGACGGCGCAGTCCCAGGCGTACGTGCAGGTCGCTCCGCACCGTCCCGGTGCGGCACCATCGCAGCGGCCTGGCCAACGGCGCAAGGTACTTCGTCGGCGACGTCGCTCCGCACCCTCCCGGTGCGGCACCATCGCAGCACCCGTGCGCCAGTTCACCGCCCACCCAGCTTGACCGCCGCCCCGCGCCCTCCCGGTGGGGCACCATCGCAGGGTCCTGGACGAGGTCCTGAGTTAGCCGGATGGATCGTCGCTCCGCACCGTCCCGGTGCGGCACCATCACAGCCCGGAGCTCACCGTGTCCCGCCTGATCGCCCTGTTGGTCGCTCCGCACCGCCCGGGTGCTGCACCATCGCAGCATCACGTTATAGCCCACGCGACCCAGAGTCCCTGTCGTCGCTCCGCACCATTCCGGGGCAGCACCATCCCCGCTGGTACGGGCCCTCGAACTCCGGCTTCGACCTGGAGGTTCCGCCGCACCCTCCCGGTGCGGCACCATCGCAGCATCGCCCACAGCGCGCCCGCCGCTTCGCCGGCCATGTGTCGCTCCGCACTTTCCGGGTGCAGCACCATCATCCGTGCGAACGAGTCCGGCACCACGGAGGCCCGTCGTTTCGCACCCTCCCGGTGTAGCACCATCCCAGCCACTCGCTGCCTACAGCGCTGCGCGGGCAGCTGGGGTCGCTCCGCACCCTTACGGGGCGGCACCATCGCGGCATGGTCTTGGTCGACCGGGTCATCAGGGTGCGGATGTCGCTCCGCAACTTCCCGGTGCGGCACCATCACAGCAGGATGGCCTGCTTGGTTTCGTTCTGGGCCTGCTCGGCCCTCCGCACCGTCCTGGCGCGGCACCATCGCAGCGCGTCCAGGCCCGGCCCGTACGCCAGCGCGTCGGTCGGCCGCTCCACACCATCCGGGTGCGGCACCATCGCAGCTGCGAATACGTGTGCGACTCAAGGTCGAGGGTGCCTGTCGCTCCGCACCGTCTCGGTGCGGCACCATCACAGGCGGCGCCGGTGGCCGCTCCGCAGCGTCCAGTTACGGCACCATCGCAGCATGACATCGTTCTGCGCGGTCGCCCTGTTCTGCCGCGTTCATCCGCATCTCACGTGCAGCATCATCACAACGTGGTCGTCGTGCTGAAGCAAGGAGGCGGTGCCGAGTTACTCCGTTCCTCGCCAGTGGGGCACCATCGCAGCACCGTGCCGGACTGGATTCTCGGTGTCGGCGGCAAGGTGCGCTCCGCACCACTTCGGTGCGACCCCATCGCAGGGCCTGTGACATCGAAGAAGGTGCCTGGGTGGAGGGGGCGCTCCGCACCATCCCGGTGCGGCACCATCGCAGGACCTTGAACGTCCCGTCCTGGCCGACCGTGACGTCGCGTCGCTCCGCCACGATGCCCGTGCGGCATCGTCGCTGCCATGGCGTGTAGGGGCCCAGCGCCGAAGGACCCAGCAGCCGCTCCCACACCATCTCGGTGAGGCACCGGTCGCGGCCAGCGCCGCCACGAGTCGCTCCGCATTCTCCCGGTGCGGCACCATCGCAGCACCGCGTCCTGCATGGCTTTCACGCCGGCTACATCCCGGCCGCTCCGCGCCATACTGGCGCGGCACCATCGCAGGTTCGACGCGCCGAACCGTCAGGGTGGATTGATCATGTCTCTCCGCAGCGTCCCGGTGCGGTACCGTCGCAGCGGCCACTCCTTGAAGCCGGTTGGGGAGCCGAACCCGGGTGCCTCTGCACCTCTCTGGTGCGGCACCATCGCAGTGGCGTGGGCACCCCGATCCAGCTCGACCGCATTAAGGTCGCTCCGCACCAGCCCGGTGCGGCACCATCGCAGCGCCGACCGCGACAACCCGGCCACCACCGTCGGCTACCGCCTCCCTCCGCGCCATCCCAGTGCGGCACTAGCACAGTTATGTCCACGCTGCCGACCGCCGCGCCCGTTGCACCGGTCCCTCCGCGCTATCCCGGCACGGCACTGTCGCAGCCCGAGCCCGACCGGCTGGCCGAAACCCTACTCGCCGTCGCTCCGCAACCACCTCAGTGCGGCATTATCAGAGCAACGCCGCAGCGGCCTGGCCTGACGTGCTTGGCTCCGGTCACTTTGCACTACCTCGGTGCGGCACCATCGCAGCCCCTTGAGATCGGTGGCGTTGGGCTGCGTCCACGCATGCCGCTCCGCACCCTCCCGGCGCGGCACCATCGCAGCTCCGTTTCCGAACAGAACGTCAACCGCGCGCCCCGGAGTCGCTCCGCACCATCCGGGTGCGGCACCATCGCAGCCAGTACTCCGGCTGCTGGCGCGGCGTGTTGTACCGGGTCGCTCCGCACCATCCCAGTGTGCCACCATTGCAGCATCTGCCAGGGCGCTGAGGGCGGCTGGCCTGGCGTCGTTCCGCATCCTCCTGGTGTGGCAGCATCGCAGCGTCACCGGCAGCCTCTGGCTGGCTGTCGGAACCACGTCGCTCTGCACCTTCCCGATGCGGCACCATCGCAGCACGAAGTAGTCCGTACTCTTGGTAGAGAGATTGAAGTCCCTCCGTACCCTTCCGGTGCGGCACCATCGAAGCAGGTAGCGGTAGCGGTCCTCGCTGCCAGCCTTCAGGGTCGCTCCGGCCCGGTCCGGGCGCGGCACCATCGCAGCGATTCTGGCGTACCCCCACACTGGCGAAACCATCCGCTTCCACCACACTTCATCGGTGCGGCATCATCGCAGCGAATGGCACACTTACGACCCGCGCGACCCGCCCAGCCGCTCCACAGTATCCCGGTGCGGCACCATCGCAGGCCGTTGAGGATCTGCCTGTCGAGTTTGTAGTCGAGGTTGCTCTGCGCCATTTCGGTCCGGCACTATCCCAGCTTGGAGACGCGCAGGCTCCGGGTGACCGCCATGGTTGTCTTTCCGTGCCTTCCCGTTGAGGCACCATCACAGCTGCGTGATGCTGACCGCCGCTGTCCCGCGCCGCATAAGCACCATCCTGGAGCGGCACCATCGCAGGTCTGACTTGAAATCGTAGAAGTCCAGCGGCGCACCCCCCGGTTTCTCCGTCACCCCGGTGCGGCACCATCGCAGCATCAGGCGGTGGGGGCTGGGCGCGTTCTTGAAGCGCTTGCTCGCACCCTCCCGGCGCGGCACCATCGCAGCGATTTTGAGACGCAGCGGCACGAACTCCTCGGCGACGAGTCGCCCCGCACCTGGGTGGTGCGGCACCATCGCAGCAACCTTGCGACCGCCTCGGCAACGCAGACCGCTATGTCGCTCCGAACCGTTCTGGTGCGGCACCATCGCAGCACGTCCGCGCAGGCCGCGCATGCGTCCGGATCTTGGTCGCTCCGCAGCCTCCTGGTGCGGCACCATCGCAGCTCGTACAGAGCACGGATGAGCGGGTTGATCGCCTCGTCGCTCCGCTCCGCACCCTCCCGGTGCGGCACCATCGCAGCCAGCTGACGACGCCGGTGCAGCAGGATGCCTTTGCCTGCGGTTCCGGGCCAGCAACTCAACCGCTTTTGCTCTGCACCGTCCTAGTGCGGCGCCATCGTAGCGCCACCACCAACCCCGACAGCCCGGCCCATTGGGTTGTCACTCCGCACCGTTCCGGTGTGGCACCATTGGAGCACCTCATCGCATGCGACGTTGAGCAGCGGATTGGGGCCCGGCCTCTCTGCGCCTTTCCAGTGCGGCAGCATCGCCGCAGGCCGAACGAGTTGGCTCCCTTCGCCTTGCCCTGGGCTGCAGCACCATCACGGCTCCAGCGTCGCCTCGGCCAGGTACGTCTCCATGGTGGGCCTTTACGCAAGTCCGGCGCGCACCATCGCAGCTGCACCATCAACCCGGACTCGCCGGCTCACTGGGCGTCGCTCCGCACCTTTCCAGTGCGGCACCATCGTAGCCCGACGCCGGCCTGGTACTGGTTGACGAAGATCACGGGTCGCTCTGCACCGCCCCGGTGCGGCACCATCGCAGCAGCTGCCGCTCAGGTAAGGCGGTCGTGTGACCTCCCATTGCTCCGCACCATCGCAGCGACGCACTGACCGAAGCGGCGCGTCAGAACGGCGCGTTCCTTACACGACTTCGGTGCGGCACCCATCGCAGCAAGATCGCGGACACCTACTGCCCTTCGCAGGGCGTCGTTCCTCCGCACCACTTCGATGCGGCACCACCGCAGTAATGTGACGGTGATCGACGCGTCCCGCTCGATGTCCGTCGCTCTGCACCATCCCGGTGCGGCACCATCACAGCGAGATCGGCGAGTGCGACCTGTAGATGAGTATCCCGAGTTCCACGCTTCCGAATGTGGTTGCCTGTGGAGCGTGGCTGAGGATCGTAGCGGCAGGGGTATCGATGGGGACTTGCCGAGGACCACTCGTCGTCTACTGCCATGTCTGAGACGCCCCTTCGGCGAACGAACAGCGCGGGCTGTCTACCGTCTGATGTGCAGCGATGGCTATGGCCGGGCGACTGGGGGTCAAGCGGGTTTTGGAAAACCAGTTGTGGGGTCTCCGGACGTGGTCGACGGCCCTCTGGTGTTCCGGTACGGCGCCGGTTACCTGACTTCCCCTCCCCCTCGGTCGAGGACACCGCCGCCTCCGAGGCCTACGATGCCCTCCACAACCGCCTGTTCACCGAATCCGTCCTGCTCGGCCGCTACCCCGACCTCTCCGCCCTCGGCGTTCCCGACGACATCTTCGGCGCCGTGCGCGACGGCGACCTCGACCTCATCCACACCCCCGGCCTCAACTTCTACAACCCCACCCGCGTCGCCGCCCCCACCGCCCCAGGCCTCCCCTTCGACCTCGTCGACATCCCCGACGCCCCCACGCCGCCTTTGGCTGGCCCGTCGTCCCCGAGGCTCTGCGCCAACTCCTCATAAACCTACGCGAGTTGTACGGCAAGGCCCTCCAGCCCGTCACCATCACCGAGAACGGCTGTTCCGCCACCGAGTCCGACCGGCCCCGCATCGACTTCATGGCCGCCCACCTCGATGCCCTCGCCCAGGCCGCCGCCGAAGGCATCGACATCCGCGGCTACTACACCTGGTCCCTCCTCGACAACTTCGAATGGGCCGAGGGGCTGTTCCGTCAGAGGTTTGGCCTCGATCACGTCGACTTCGAGACGCAGCGGCGCACCCCGAAGGTCTCGTACGGCTGGTATCGAGACCTCATCGCTTGCCCACCGGGCGCGGAACGCGAAGTAGAGGTCGGTAACTTCATTGCAAGAGTGCAGAGTTGAGAAAGGCCGCGAATGGTAGTTACGGTCTCCTTGTAATGACAGCCTGTTCGACGGCCTGATGTGCATGGCCAGCGGCGGGAGTGCGACATCCACGCAATGGTGAGTGTGAGAGGCACTTATGGCTGCGTGATGAGGGTGCTGAGGAAGGCGTGGGTTTCGGGGTCGGTGGAGTAGAGCCGGGTGGCGTGGATTCCGCGGGTGAGTAGGACGTGGTAGATATTCAGCGTCAGGGGCAGGTAGTCGTCGGGGTGCACGTTTCGCATGACTCGGTCGTGGCTGTGGTGGGGGCGCGGTTGCCAGGCGCCGTCGCGGCGTACGAGGTCGGGGCCGATGATGACCCCGCTGTAGGAGTACTCCAGGCCTTGGGCGGTGTAGATGCAGCCGACTTGCCGGTGGCCGCCGGGGGCGGTGGCCCAGAAGTTGCGGTGCGGGGCGGCCGCTGAGGGGATCTCCTGGAACGCGTTCCAGGGTGCCTTCCAGAGCTGCTCGGTGCTGTTGGCGTCCGTCCAGGGGATGACGACCTCGAGGAGGAGACGGGAGGTGTCACGGGCCCAGGGCCAGCAGAAGCCGGCTGCGGTGCGGGCGCGTTGCCCCTGGTCCGTGTGGTGGTCGATCCACGCCTGGAGTTCTTCGGGGTCCGCGCTCAGCTGCAGGTCGTAGTCCGCGCTGTCCCAGTGGGCCGGCGTGCCGTAGAGCAGGTTGGTGACCCAACCCATGTAGGCAGCCGAGGAGTTGGTGCGGAAGCAGCCGGACAGGCTGTGTCGCCGGAAGTCCGCCCCACTGGTGGCGGCAAGTTCCTCGATCTCTTTTAGCGTGATCCCCTCGTTGGGGGAGATGATCTGTCGTTCGTCCAGGAACATGATCACGATGGGGACGCGGTCGACGATCTGCTGGACCAGCCCGCGTCCGTCGGTCGGCCGACGCAGGCGCTGCGCCTCGTCCAGGATGGTGATCCGGGACCCCTTCAGGGCGGCGGCCGGGACATCGCCGGGCAGCATGAACAGGTCCCGGGCGCCGCGAATGGCGGAGGTGGCCTCGCGCAGCTGGGCGACGAGCGTGCCGGACGGACTGACGTAGCGTGGCTGCAGGGCGGCGTCGTTGCGCAGGTAGTGCCCCATCAGCCGAGACGCGATGATGGTCTTGCCGCTCCCCGGGCCGCCCGTGACGGCCACCACCAGCCGTGTCCTCCGGGTCTTCGCGGCGGTGACGAGCCGCTGGATGTCCAGGAGCGCGTCCTGCTGGTCGCCGATCAGTGTGATGGGGGACCGGGGTGAGAGCAGCAGGTCGCCGACACTTTCCAGCAGGGAGCGTGACGGTGTCCAGCGCATGGTCTGGAAGGCCCGCACGTGTCCGCCGGTGGGTTCGGTCAGGTCGGCTGCCAGTAGGCGCTGTGCCAGTTTGCGTCCGTCGACGTCCGGCGCCAGGTCGTCGTGACACAGCACCGGGATGCCGCTCCAGGAGCCGGTGCCGTGGTGCTGGCGGAGCGGCTGGGCCTGTTCGGCGGTCGCGTTGTGCAGGTAGACCAGGCCGCGTACCTCGACCCCGATGTCACCCTCGGTGAACCACTGGTGGAGGAAGGCGGTGTAGCCGGCGACCTGGACGACCGGATGAGTGGGTTCGCCTCCGTCCGGGAGCTGCACCTGCGTGCCGGAGAGGACGGTGAAGCGGGTCCATTGCTTCAGTTCCACGACGACGAGCGCCGGGAGGCCCTCCTCGGTGCGGCCGAGGAGGAGTGCGTCGAAGCGGTTGGCGCCGCCCGGAGTCGTGTACTCGAGGTAAATGTGCAGGTGGCCCAGCCCGGCGCGGACGAGTGCGTCGGCGAGGTACGGCCAGCTGCGTTCCCAGCTGCGCTGCTCGGACTTGCCGACCGTTCGGCGGTCGCGGGCCTCGTGGCGGCGCACGCAGCTCTCGACGAATGACGGCTGCTGGACGAGGTCGGCCAGGTCCGCGACCCGGCCGGCCCACACCCAGGGGTCGGTGGCAGCGTCCGTCGTGCCGCCCCAGCTGCCGGTTGCGGGCAACTGCCCGCTGGTGGCGGTCATTCCGTCACCAGCGCGATGTTCTCGCGGTGCCAGGCGAAGTAGGGCCGGCTCTCCTCGGTGAACTCAGTGCAGTGCCGTCCGTCGAGCGCGGTGAGCGCCGGCCGCAGGCCGCAGGCCGGGATCGTCGAGGGCACTCGTGGTCGGGGTGACGAGTCCCTGCTCCGAGACGTACAGGTAGCCGTGCTCGAACAGCGTGTCGCAGCCCAGTACACAGGCGCCCATCACGTTGGCCAGGTGGCGGCGCTCGTAGATGTCGCAGTCGCGGCGCCGCTTGATGTGCGCGGTGTGCACGACGCGGCCGGGCAGCGAGGTGCCGCACAGTGCGCAGGTGATGCGTTCGGCGGTCCCGAACTTGGCCCGCCGCAGCCGCTGCTGCTCGCGGCGGACCAGGGTCAGGGTGCGCTGGTCGAGTGCGCCGTCGATGTCGAGGAACCGGTCCGGTGCGCCCACGCCGGAGTCGCCTGTGTCGGGGGCGTCGTCCGGGGCCGGGGCGTTGATGACGTTGTCGATCGCGCTGAGGTCCTGCAGGACGGGTGCGCCCTGCTTGTTGGCCGACAGGCGCAGGGCTTCCATGGCCTGTTCACCGAGCACCGAGCCGTCGGCGTCCGCCCTGATGTCGAGAACGTCCAGCCGTATGCGGTGCGGGTAGGTGTCGTCGGGCCAGACCGGCTCGGTGTCGATGAAGGCCTCGCCGGTGATCCGGGCCACCACCAGCTGCTTCAGCGAGGCGTGGGCCCAGCCGCCGGGTGCGACCCGGGCGTTGGGGCCGCGGTGGCCCAGCAGGAGGAAGTCCCCGGTGTTCAGGTCGGCCAGGACTTCTTCAGTGCGGCCCCGGGCGACGGTCTCGGCGCGCCACCCCCACAGGGAGCGCTCGATCCCGATCTTCAGGTTAGCCTGCGAGGGCGCGGGCACGTAGACCAGGGCAGTGGGCACTGCCGGCCTCCTTCACGATGCGACTCCGGAACGGAGTTCTGTGACGCCACCCCCGCCTGGCTGCCGGGCACACCCGGGTGCGCAGCCGAGGTGACTGAGACCCCCAACATCTACACCACGCCACCGACAGCCGGCCGTTCCGGGGGCGGCCAGGAGAAGGTCCGGCCATCACTGGCATCACGCCACGTGCGTTGCGAGCGTATCCGCGGTTGGTCCGACGGCTCACAGGCATGAGCCTTATCGATGGGCCGATACTGCTCGGGCGATCTACTGTTCCTGTTCTCGATAGGGCCTGAACCTGGTCAGGCAGTGCTGCAGCAGATCCGGCTTGCCGGTGCTCTGGGCAGTGCGAACCGCATTCAGCAGCTCGTCGGCGCCGACGATATGGAGATTGGGCAGAGGGAGGCGGCCACGGCGCACGGACGGTCCATGGATCACCATGATTGCCTTCGGAGTCACCGGAAGGTCCTCCCGAACGAATTTCAACTCCCAGAGGAACGTCTTGATCTGCGCGGTCCGGTCGTTGCGCCCATACAGCAGGCGACCATCGGTCAGTAGGCGGACCTCTGCGCCGGGCACTGGCGTCCAGTTCTTCGAGTCGATGACAACAAGCTGGTTCTTCGGGCCGATGGCGATGTGGTCGAGGTTGGCGGTCGCTCCGGGGATGCCACGGTCGTGCAGGAGGTGCCAGCCTTCCTGGGCCAGCGGCGCTAGAAGTTCGGCGGTGGTCTTCTCACCCACGGCGCCCTGCTCGAGTCGCCTGGCCTTCGCAAGGTCATCCGTGGTTGGCGGGATGCGTTCGGTGCGGTTGGGTCCGACGCTCCGGTGCGGCCGCTTCCTCGCCAGGACAGCGGCGGCCAGCGCCAGGGCGACGGCCAGGAGGTAGTAGTGAAGCAGTACCGTGAAGCCGACCACAACGATGAGTGCTGCGAGCCGAGGCGCGGTCCAGGGTCTGACGGTTGCTTCGCCCCTGACGGTCCGCGTTCTGGGAGTCCGGAGCCTGCGGGCCTCGCGAAGCGCACTGTCGCCAGCTGGGTTGTTCATAGGGCGCTCCCCGCTATTTGGTCCCGTAGAGTTACGATCGTTGGCAGTCTGTCAGATTGGCTGACACGCGGTGTAGGCCTCAGTGGATCGTCGGCCTGACGCGATGCCGGGTGAAGGGCGAGGTGACTGGTGACGCGGCCTCCAAGAAGTCGCCGCTTGTCCGCAGAACGTCTGCCGCCCGGATCCCAGCACGGGGCTCACCAGGCGTCTAGCCTGTACGGACATCAGCACCCGCCGGGCGTCAACTCGCACGTCGGCCACCGACTGCTGGTGGAAGCCGTGTACGCGGTTCGGCGCCGTGCCGCGCAAGGGGCCCGGCACCGGACTGTCCCAGAGCCGCGTCGACACCCGGACCACCTCGCCCTCGTCCGTCACACTCCCGACGATCAGTGCCGAAAGCCCCGAAAAACCGTTCTCACAGGCTCGGTGGCACTTCACATGGCCTGTCGACGACGCCTGCCACGCTTCGTTGCCACCGACTACTGGACAAGGCCGTTCATTGGGCAGCCCCGCCTGCCGTTGCTTCGGGGCCGCCGGTAGGTGTGCGGGTGCGGCGGAGGGTCGCACCGTCGGGGTCGGCCGGTTCGAGGTCGATGGCGCGGCGTAGTTGTTCCATGCGTCGGGGCAGGGGGTGCCAGCCGGGTTCTGCGGCCATCTCGGTGTTGAGGTCGTTGATCGCGCGGGCGTAGGCGCGGGCCAGGCCGCGGAAGTGCAGGGGTAGGCCGGGGCGGGGGTGGCCGCTGGGGGCGATGCTCACCCAGAGGGCGTCGGTGGTCTCGTTGCCCGGGCCGAGGGGTTGGGTGGTGTCGCGTGCGACGAGGTGGCTGCGGACGGTGAGCCAGTGGCTCATCGCGGCCCGGGTGGGGGCGGACAGGCCGACCGTCATGGTGGCGGGTGTGGTGCGCGGGTTGCGGTGCTGGGGGAGGCGGGTGAGGCGGATTGTGCCGTGGTGCGGGTCGACGTCGTCCGTGCGCAGGGCGCAGAGTTCGCCGGCGCGGCAGCCGGTGTCCAGCACGGTGCCGATGATCGCGAGGATCCGGCTGCGGGCCTCGGACCGGCCGGGTCGGGCCGAGTGTTCCAGGTGGCCGAGGAGGATGCTGCGCGGGCGGGCGGCGACCACGGGCCGGAGTTCGCCCCGCGGCGGGTTGCGGTCCGGGAGCGTGACGGGGGTGCCGGCCAGGGCGCCGAGGATGCGGAGGCAGTCCTCCCGGACGCGCATGGACGCGGGTGAGGCCTGGTCCGGTCGTGCGGCGGGCTTGCGCCGCAGCAGGCCCCGCTCGGCGGCTGTGAGGTAGTCGGCGAGCGTGTCCGGCGCGAGGAGCAGGGTGAGTGTGCCGGCGGCCGTGGGCGCGAGTGCGCCCCGCTCCAGGGCGGTGCGCAGTTCGCCGGCGACCCAGCGCAGTTGCTTTGCCCGGGAGATGCCAGTGGGAGGTCGGCAGGCGCGCTCGGTGAGGGCGTCCAGGGCCTCGACCGAGGGTGCTGCTGTCGTCGGGGCGTCCGCCATGAGGTCACCCTAGCGCCGGGTCGGGGCGGCTCGGTGTGCTCTTGCCGGCAGAGAGGGCTGGGAATGTCTCACAGGGCCCGGTTTAATAACTGGCTTGAAGCAAGATCGTCGATGAGGGCAACGGGCGGCATGGTGGCTGTCTTCTCCGGCCCGCGCCGCTCCGGTGGTGACCGTCCCTCGGCAACCAGCGAGGGGGCCACGCCAGGTCATCCGCCGGTTCTCGTGGCGGAACCCGACGATGACTTCCGGGGCTCCGTGAGTGCCCCGGTCGCTTCTGATGGACCATCAGCAAACTCAGCATTGAGTCAGCATCGGTCCTGTCAGAGGCTGTCGCGGATGGTCGAACCGTGTCATGCGCCGAGTGCGGAAGCGCGTGCCGACGGGGGCACTTCGAGGTGGGCGCATGGGGGCTTTGGGCCGGGGGCGCGGTGGCCCGGGCCACCGCGCCCCCGATCTCCTAACACGCAGGTCAGCGCATGTTTCCGCGCGGCTTCAGGGGGATCCTGGGGAGCTCTGGGGCGGGCAGACGGTCGCCCGGGTAGCCCTGGACCTCGCCGAAGCGGTCGGGGTTCGCGGAGCTCATCCACTCCTCGCGGGCTCGGGTAATGTCTTCGTGAGAGCGCCCGATGAAGTTCCACCACATGACGATCCGCTCCTCGAAGGGCGTGCCGCCGAGCAGCACCAGCCTGGCATCGGCTCCGGTGGTGTTGGTGAGGGTGAGGGTGCTGTGGCCGGGGGCGAGGTAGCCGAGTTCGGCGCGGCGCAGGGGGGTGCCGGCGAAGTGGACCTCGCCGGTGTCGACGAGCAGGCCGTGTTCGAAGGCGGGGTCGACGGCGAGGGTGACGGTGGCGTTCGGGCGCAGGACGAGTTCGGCGCCGAGCAGCGGGGTGAAGGTGGGGACGGGGGAGGTGTCGCCGGCGAGGGTGCCGAGGAAGACCCGGGCCTCGCCGCCGCCGTCGAGGGCGATCGGGGCGGGCACGTGGTGGTGGAAGTCGCGCCCGGTGTGGCGGTGCTCCTCGGGCAGTGCGACCCAGAGCTGGACGCCGTGCAGGACGGTGGTGGCCGGGGTGGAGACCTCGGAGTGGGCGATGCCGTGGCCGGAGGTCATCAGGTTGACCTCACCCGGCCGGACGTAGGCGTGCACGCCGAGGCTGTCGCGGTGCTCGATCTCGCCGGTGAACAGCCAGCTCACGGTCTGCAGGCCGGTGTGGGGGTGCGGGGCGACGTCCATGCCGCCGGTGCTCGCGATGTCGTCGGGCCCGTAGTGGTCGACGAAGCACCAGGCGCCGATCATGGTGCGGGCGCGCTGGGGCAGGGTGCGGCGTACGGTCATCGCGCGCGGGCCGCCGAGCGGGACGTCCCGGGCGGGCAGTACCTCCACGCGCGGGTCGGCGGTGGGGGTGGTGGCGAGGTCGGTGTCGGCGGTGCTCACGGGTGGGGTCCCTCCCAGGTGCAGTTAGTTCTATATTCAACTATCATGGCATGGCAGAGTGACGGATGACAGCGCGACCAGCCTAAGGAGTCCAGGTGAGTGATGTGACGGTGGTCCCGACGGACCAGCGGGTGTTCATCGACAAGCAGAGCCCCCAGGCGTACCGGGCGATGCTGGCCGCCGCCGAGGCGACCCGCGAGGTCGCGGCCGAGGCCGGGCTGGACCGCCGTCTGGTGGAGCTGGTCAACCTCCGGGTGTCGCAGATCAACGGCTGCGCCTACTGCCTCCACGTGCACACCAGGGCCGCGATCCGCGAGGGCGAGACCACCCAGCGGCTGGGCGTTCTCCCGGCCTGGCGTGACACCGAGGTGTTCAGCGACCGCGAGCGCGCCGCGCTCGGGCTGGCCGAGGCGACCACGGCTCCGGCGGATGCGGCGCTCCAGGAGGCCGCGTACGGTGTTGCGCGCGAGGTGTTCGACGAGGCGGAGATCTCCGCGGTGGTCTGGGTCGCGATCGCCATCAACGCGTTCAACCGGGTGTCCATCCTGAGCAAGCACCCGGTCCGCCCGGCCGCGGTCCGGTAGCCGAGCGGGTCGGAGGGCCTCCACCTTCCGGTGGATGCCCTCCGTTCGCGGGTGTACGACCGGTTCCTCCCGGCGGAGGATGACGGGCCGTCAACCCGGCGGCGAGGCTGGGCATCGAGGGCGAGGAACTGCTCGCCGACGGCGAAGGTGGGGTCGCATGGCACGTCACACGCTTTCCATGCTGGTGGGTACGGTCTGTCTGGCTCTGGCCGGGCCGGTGGTCGCGGCGGGCGCCGCCGAGGCCGCCGACGCGCGGCCGGGCACCGGAGACCCGAGGGCGGTGGCGCTGCGGGCGGTGACCGGCGCCGGCGCGGCCGGGGCGATCGCGGAGATCAGGGACGGGAACGGGACCTGGCGCGGGGCCTCCGGGGTCTCCGACCTGGCCACCGGCGCCCCGATCCGCGCGGACGGGCGGTTCCGGGCCGGCAGCGTCACCAAGATGTTCACCGCCACCACCGTGCTCCAGCTGGTCGGCGAGGGGCGGCTGGGCCTGGACGACCCGGTCGAGCGCTACCTGCCCGGGCTCGTCCCGAACGGCGGCCACATCACCGTCCGCCACCTGCTCAACCACACCTCCGGCCTCTGGGACTCCACCAACGAGAAGGGCGGGGTCTTCCCCGACTGGACGGACCCGGCGGTCACCCGCGACTGGCTGGACCGGGGCGGTCTCACCAGGCCCATCACCCCGGCCCAGGTGGTGGCCTCCTCGGTCGCCCACGCGCCCAACTTCCCGCCGGGAAGCGCGTACAGCTACTCCAACGTGAACTTCACCCTGCTCGGCATGATCGTCGAGAAGGTCACCGGGCACGGCTACGCCCAGGAGATCACCGCGCGCGTCCTGCGACCGCTCGGGCTGGACGACACCTACTTCCCGGGCGCGGCCACCGGCATCCGGGGTCCACACGGGCACGGCTACTGGATGGTGCCCGGGAGCTCCGCCCCGGACGGCCGGAGCGAGCGGGACGTGACGCTGGAGAGCACCACCTGGGCGAATTCGGCCGGCTCGCTGATCTCCACGACGGCCGACCTGAACCGTTTCGACAAGGCCCTGCTGGGCGGGCGGCTGCTGCCGCCGACCCTGCTGAACGAGATGACCACGACCATCCCGATGAAGATCGAGGGGCTGGCGGACACGTTCGGTTACGGGCTCGGGCTGGCCCGCTGGCAGCTCTCCTGCGGTCCGATCTACGGGCACAACGGCTCGATGCCCGGGTACAGCACCCAGGCGTGGACCACGGCCGCGAACGACCGGCAGGTGTCGCTGTCCGTGACGGCGCGTGGCGACGACACGCAGGTGAACGCCGAGCTGATGGCGGAGGTCGACTTCCTGGAACAGGCCTTCTGCGGCACCGGTCCGAGGTCCGCGGGTGCGCGGGGTCCGGAGGCCGTGCCGGCGAAGCTCGGCTGACCGTAGGGCGCCGCGCCGTCCCGGCCCTTCCGGCGGTCGGCCGGCGCCGGGCCGGCCGACCGGTGGTACGGTCGGCGACCGGCGGAGTTCCGGATCGGGCCGGACGCGCGGGCGGAGAGGTGAGGGCCGACATGGCGGAGATGACGGACGTGACGCTCAACCTCTGGCGCCGGCCCCTCGCCGAGATACCGGCCGAGGTGTGGGACGACACCGCGCTGACCGTGCTCATCCTCGCCGAGACCGGCATCAGCGAACTCCCGCCCGGCATCGGACGGTTGACCGGTCTCCGAACCCTCGACCTCGGACACAACCGGCTCGCCGGGCTGCCCGGGGAACTCTTCGGCCTCACCGGCCTGCGGGACTTCCTCTACCTGCACGACAACGCCCTGACCGCCCTTCCCGAGGCGCTCGGGCAGCTCACCGCGCTGCGCCACCTCAACGTCGGCGAGAACCGGATCACCGAACTCCCCTCCACCATCGGGAGGTTGTCAGCACTGGTCGAGCTGCGCGCGCAGCACAACCGACTCACCGCGCTGCCCGAGTCGATCGGTGAACTCGGGGCGTTGCGCGAACTCTGGCTGCGCGGCAACGCGTTGACCGGCCTGCCGGACTCCGTCGGCCGACTGGTCGAGCTGCGCGAGCTGGAACTGAGGGAGAACGCCCTCACCGGGATCCCCGCCGCGATCGCCGGCCTTCCGCTGCTGCGCCGCCTCGACCTGCGCGGCAACCGGATCGCCGAACTGCCCGACTGGCTGGCCGCACCGGATGTGCTGCCCGCGCTGGAGAAGCTGGACCTGCGGTGGAACGAGGTGCGGCCGTCGGCCTCGCTGTCGGCGGCACTGGCCGCGCGCGGGTGCGTCACGCTGTACTGAGCCGGTCGAGGACTCCCGGAAAGGATCAACCGCCGCGAGGGCGAAGCTGCTACCGTGGAACGCATGAAGCGCGCTGCACTCGCCACGACGACGCCGGAGAGAGTCCCGGCGCGCTGACTGCTGACCTAGTCCGAAGCCCCGGGGCGAGTGCCCCGGGGCTTCGCCGTTCCCGGACCCACTCGCCCGCCGACCCGAGTGGAGACCACCCCCATGCACGACCACCAGCCCTCGCCCGTGCAGTCCTCGCCCGCGCACCCGGAGCCCGTGCAGCAGGAATCCTCGCGCCCGGAGCCCGCGCACCCGGCGCGCGACCACCGCAAGCTCGGCCGTGAACTCGACCTGTTCGACACCGACCCGCTGATGGGCTCCGGCCTGCCGTACTGGCTGCCCGACGGCGCCGCGATCCGGCACTCCCTGGAGGAGTTCATCCGCGGCCGCGAGCGCCGGGCCGGCTACCGGCACGTCTACTCCCCGGTACTCGGCAAACGCGAACTGTACGAGATCTCCGGGCACTGGGCGCACTACCGCGACGACATGTTCCCACCCATGGAGCTGGGCTCCGAGGAGATGGTGCTGCGCCCCAGCCTCTGCCCCCACCATGCGCTGATCTACCGCTCCCGCTCCCACAGCTACCGCGAACTGCCTCTGAGGATGGCCGAGTTGGGTGGCATGTACCGTTCCGAGCCGTCCGGGGTACTGGGCGGCCTGACCAGGGTGCGGGCGATCCAGCTGAACGACGCGCACATCTTCTGCACCCCCGAACAGGCGGCCGACGAGGCCGTCGCCGCACTGGAGCTGATCCGCGAGGCGCACCGGGCGCTCGGCGTGGTGCCCGTCCGCTACCGGCTCTCGCTGCCCGGGGCGGGCGGCAAGTACGTGGCGGACCCGGCACTCTGGGAGCGCGCCGTCGCCCTGCTCACCGAGGTGCTGGAACGCTCCGGGGTGCCGTTCGAGGCGGCGGAGGGCGAGGCCGCGTTCTACGGGCCCAAGATCGACGTGCAGATCGCCGACGGGGCCGGGCGCGAGTTCACCCTCTCCACCGTCCAGATCGACTTCCACCAGCCCGAGCGGTTCGACCTGCACTACATCGGCCCGGACGGCGCCAAGCACCGCCCGGCGATGGTGCACCGCAGCGTGATCGGCAGCGTCGAGCGGGTGGTCGCCCACCTGATCGAGCTCTACGGCGGCGCGTTCCCGGCCTGGCTCGCGCCCGTCCAGGTGGTGCTGCTGCCCGTCTCCGAGGCCGAGCTGCCGCAGGCTGAGCGGCTGCGGCAGCGCTGCCTCGACCTCGGGTTGCGCGCCGAGGTCGCCGGGCCCGAGCACGGCACCCTCGGTGCCCGGATCCGCGCGGCCCGGCTGGCGCCGTACCAGGCGGTGATCGGGGCCAGGGAGGCCGTGGACGACCTGGTGGCGCTGCGGCTGCGGGACGGCCGCCGGCTGCCGCCGCTGCCGGCCGAGGAGGCGTGGGCGCGGATCGGGGCGCTGGTGGCGGCGTGCGACGCGCGGCTGTGGGCGCGGGACGCCGAGGGCTGAGGGGCCGTCGGCCGGCGCGCCGGTGGCGTCCGTACGACTAGTGGGCCACGCGGTGTGTCGGCCGGGCCGGGGGTGGCGGCCGCCCGTCGAATGGGCCGGTCGGCCCAGTCTGCGGCCGGCTGCCCCACCCGTACCGGAGGTACCCCGATGCGCTTCCCCCGCGGCTTCGCCGCTCCCGCCCTGGCCGGCTGTCTCGCCCTCGCCGGGGCCGTGGCCGCCACCCCGGCCGGCTCGGCCGGGCTCCGCCCGCTGCCCATCCACGCCGTCCAGTACTGCGCCGCCGTGCTCGGGCACGTCCCGGGTGCCGACACCGCTTCGGCGGCCCTCGGGCGGGCCTGTTCGTCGGACTTCCGGACCACCGGGTTCGCCCGGGCGGAGGGCGGTTTCGACGCCGCCGGGCAGCCGGCCGACCGCCCCGCGCCGTCGATGGAGTAGCGGGCGCCCCGTCACCCGGCCGCGCCGTACGAGGGGAGCCGTGCGGCGCGGGCCGGTCAGTAGGACTGGAGCTCGATCAGACGGCCGTCCGGGTCGCGCAGATGGGCGGTGCGCAGGTTCGGCCCCCACTGCGGGCGGTCGGTGGCCGGGGCGGCCGGCGGGCCTCGGCGGTCAGCCGGCCCCGGGCCCCGGGCGGCGGGCACCGGCGAACTCGGCCGCCCAGCGCGGGACGTCGAGCGCGTTCTCGACCCGGGCGACCAGCGTGCCGGTGCGCTCGGCGTGGATCATCGCGCCGTCGCCGACGTAGATCCCGACGTGGTGGAGCGGCGCGTCGGGGCGGGAGAAGAACAACAGGTCGCCGGGGGCGACCGCGTCGCGGGCCACCGGGGCGCTCAGGTTGAACTGCGCGCCGGTGTAGTGCCCCAGTTCGACGGTGCCGTGGCTGGCCCGGTACCAGCAGTAGAGCGACAGGCCGCTGCAGTCGTAGCCGACCGTCTTCTCGCCCAGGCAGACGCCGTTCAGCCAGCCGTTCTGGTCGTCGCAGAAGCCCAGCCCGGCGCCCAGCCGGTCGCCGCCGCCCCAGGCGTACGGGATGCCGAGCTGGCTCGCGGCCACCTCGGCGACCCGGCGGCCGAGTGCGGCGACGGGCAGCGACCGGGGTGTCTCGGGCGCCGTCTCGGACGCCGCCTGGGCGGCCGGGCCGAGTGCGGGGACGAGGCCCGCCCCGAGGGCGAGGCCGAGCATTCGGCGACGGTGGACTCCGGAGGCCTGGTCGCGGCCGGACGGTTGGGGCTCCATGGCGGTGTCTCCCGGTCGAGGTGGCGAGGGGCGGGTCGGTGTGCGGGGGCGGTCGGGCGTACGTCCCAGGATTCCGTCGGGGCGGGCCGGGCCGCCATCACCCACAACGGTGAATCGCGGACGCCCGGACCCCGTAGCGGAACGGAGTTCGCCGGTAAATGGTTTGACGGTCATTCGGAAAGCGCCAACGATGGGCGCGAACGTTCGGTCGGGGCCATCGGAGGGCTTCATGAGCAGCGCCGTCAGGCTGATCCGTGACACGCGGCTGACCAAGGCGGTCGACTACGCCTACGCGGCGGAGGTGGACGCCTCGGTCCGCTCGCTCTGGCTGGCCGGCGCCTGCCCGCTCGACGATCAGGGCCGTACGGTCGCGGTCGGCGACTACGAGGGCCAGGCCCACCAGGTGATGCGCAACCTGACAGCCGTGCTGGAGGACGCCGGCGCGGCGCTCACCGACATCGCCCGGACCACGGTCTACGTGGCCTCCGGCCGCCAGGCGGACCTGGGAAGGGTGTGGAGCGTCTACCGGGCGTACATGGGGGAGCACGACGCCCCCAGCACCCTGCTCGGCGTCACGGTGCTCGGGTACGAGGACCAGTTGGTGGAGGTGGAGGCCGTGGCCGTCCTGCCCGCCTGAGGTCCTGCCCGCCTGAGGTCCTGCCGCCCGGCGTCCGGCGTCCGGCGTCCGGCGTCCCAGCGTCCCGATCTTCCCGGGTCGGCCGGAACGGTCCGGGCGCAGTTCCGGCGTTGTCAGAGGGTCTTGGCAGGATGGTCCCCATGCTCGACACCTGTCCTGACCAGAGCCGTGACGACCGGCTCGTTCCGCCCGACGTCCGGGGCGACTTCGAGGTGCACCTGACGGTGGCGGCCGGTGCCGCCGAGGCGCTGGCAGCCTGGGCCGAGGGCGAGGGCGAGGGCCTGAAGTTCACCCAGATCCTGCTGGCGCGCGGTGCGGTGCCCTCACAGCCGATGCTGACCCTGCGGGTCGGCGGCACGCTGGAGGAGGTCGCCGACATCACCTCCCGGACGGCGGAGCGGCTGGCCCGGGCCGGATTCGCCGTCCTGCGGGCGAAGATCGAGGCCGCGCCCTGGGCGGAGGGCGTCCCGGTCTCGGACGAGGACGCCGTGCCGCACGGGAGCGGCCGGTACTTCGAACACCACGTCAAGCTGCTGCTCCCGGCCGGGGGTTCCGCAGCGAGGACCGCCGCGCCCGCGGCCCCCGTCCGCCTCGCCGCGCTCACCGCGCTTGCCGTCCGGCACGGTGCGCACCTGTCGCGCAATCCGCGCCGGGTGCGCGAGGACGGCCGGCGTGAGTGGTTCGTGACCCAGCGGTGCCGCCTGGTCGGCCTGGACACCGCGGGCCGCCGCCTGGAGGCGCTGCTGGGGGAGCTCGCCGCCGACGGGCACGAGGTGGTGTCGGTGGAGCGCGAGTTCGTCGTCGTGGACAGCGACGAGGCGCTGGACGCGGGCTGGATCACCGAGCACGAACACGGACGCGGGCGCGGGGCCCAGCCGAACGGAGAGGGAAACCAGAGATGACCAAGGACCAGTCCCAGTCGCCGGTGACGTGGGAGGAGCTGCAGTGGGGGCCGTGGGAGGGCGTCGTGCTGCCCAGGCAGCCGCCGTCGGAGGAGGTGCGCGAGGAGCAGGGCCTGCCCAGGAGCCTGCGGCCGATCGACGACGAGGCGGTCAGCCAGCAGCCGGTCTTCGACCCCGCCCTCGCCGAGTACAGCCGGGCGCTGCGCCCCAGCGAGCCGGCCTTCACCGACCCGGGGCTCGCCGAACGCTGGCTCGCCGCACGGCGCGAGGCGCTGAACACCGCCCTGTCCGCCGTCGCCGTCTCGCCGTGGGCCGAGCACCTGGTGCTGCGCGGCAGCGTTCTGCTCCGGGCCTGGTACGGCGAGCAGGCGCGGGAGCCGGGGGACCTGGACTTCGTGGTCCGCCCGGTGGACTGGCAGCTGGAGGACGCCCGTACGGACCGCATGCTCCAGGAGCTCGCCGTCGGCGCCGAGCGGCTCTCGGGCCGGGTGCGGCTGCACGCGGACCAGGCGCTCAGCGACGAGATCTGGACGTACAGCCGGATACCCGGGCGCAGGCTCGTCCTGCCGTGGTCGGCACCGGGTGTCCCCGGTGGGACCGTCCAGCTGGACTTCGTCTTCACCGAGCACCTGCCCGTCCCGCCCGAGTCATTCCGACTTCCGGGCGTCGCCGGTCCGCTGCTCGCGGCCACCCCGCAGCTGTCCCTCGCCTGGAAGGTCCTCTGGCTGATCTCGGACGACCACCCGCAGGGCAAGGACCTCTACGACGCCGTCCTGCTCGCGCAGTCCGCCGAGCTCCCCTACGACCTGCTGCGGCAGGTCGTCACCCAGTCGGAGGAGAGCTGGTCCCGTCGGCCGGTCCTCCCGGCGCAGATCACCGACATCTACGTCGACTGGGACGAGTTCGCCAAGGACTACCCGCAGTTCGCCGAACCCGTCGAGGAGTACCCGGCCCAGCTGGACGCCCGCCTGCGTCCGACCTTCGCCGGCCGCGGCGAGTACGCCCTGCGCGCCCAGTGGCTGGCCCCGCTCATCGAGGACCTGCGGAAGGTGCTGGAGCTCGACGGCATGGCCGAGGTCCGGCGGTGGATGGACCGGCGCCACATGCTCCCGGAGAACACCCTGGTCGTCACCCGTGAACTGCTCGGCGCCAGCCTCGAAGACGCCCGCCGTGCCGTCGCCGCCCACCTCGACGGCGAGCCCGAGCGGCTGACCCGCAGGCTCGCGGAAGCCGCCGCCCGCTACGCCGCCGAGCTCGAAGGCGACCACCCGGCGGGCGGCGCCGACGACTGACCGTGGTGCCGGGGCCGCGCGGGACGCGCCCCGCAGGATGCCGGGCACCCGGCCCAGGCCCAGGCCCAGGCCGAGCCGAACGGCCCACCGGCCGAACGTCCAACGGTCGCCCCGTCAACGTGGCTTGACGCTCGGTGTGCTCATCGGGCCGTGGCTGCAAGGCAGTTGGCCGCCTTGCGCCTACCCTGGGCCCATGAAACAGCACATCGTCACCCTGATCCTCGGCGGCCTTCTGCTCGGCATCGTCGCGTTCGGGGCCGGGTGGTACGCGGCGGACTCCCGGGAGACCGCTCCGGCGCCGACCTACATCATGGTCACGCCGGAGCCGGTCGCCACCGGCAGCGCCTCGCCGCCGGCCGCGGGCAGGGGCCGGTAGCTACTGCCGGACCGCCCAGAACCGGTCGGCCATGTCGTCGTGGCCGACCGACCCGGACAGCGACTCCGGAGGCTCCTTCCAGAGCATCTGCCACTGGCCGTCGCCCGGATCGTTGTCCACGATCACCTCCAGGCCGCGGGCGGTGTTCACCCAGCTGCTGGTCTGGTCGCGGAACCCGTAGTCGGCGAAGTAGACGGCCGCCTCCTCGTGGAACAGGTTGAACTGGATCCTGCGGCCGCCCCAGCTCTTCTCGGAGTAGAAGCAGTAGTACGACGGCTCGGTGGCCGGCGCCGGGCAGTGCTTCCAGTCGGGGCCCCGGACGCTGCGGCGGGTGCGGTCGCCGCTCCACGGCGGTGCCTGCGTCTGCCCGGGCAGTGGGAGCACCACCACCGCCCCGTCCGGGTAGCTGATCTCGTTGGCGGCGGTCTGCTTCCCGCCCTTGCTCGCGGCGAGTTGGGCGTCCACCGCCTGTTGCAGCGCGTCGCGGTCGCCCTCGCCCAGCGCGGTGATGATGGCTCTCCGGTCCCCGGCCGGGCTGTGCGCGGAGGCGGCCTGCGCCCCGAGGGGGGCGGCCAGGAGCACCAGGGCCCCGGCCGTGCGAACGACGAGACGGCGGACTCGGGAGTGCGTCATATGCCAACCGTAGCCGTGCACATACCGCAGGTAACCGTGCTTTCTCGATCAGACGGCGCGCACCCGGCCACGGCGCGCCGGTGCGCACACGCCCCCCGATCGAGCGAACCCGCGGCGGACCCTCGCCGGGGTGGCCGCCCGGAGCTACGGCCTCGCGGGGTTGAGGATCGTGCAGATGTCGTCCGTGCCGCAGACGGCCGGATCGGTGGCGGCGGCGCGGTCCGCGAGGAGGCGCAGCGCGTCCCGGGTGGCGGCGAGTTCGGCCATGCGCCGCTCGATGTCGGCGAGGTGCTCGTGGATGAGACCGGTGACGTGACCGCAGGGGGCCTGGCCGTCGTCCCGCAGCGCGAGGACCGAGCGGATCTCGGCGAGGGTGAGCCCGGCGTGCTGGGCGTCGCGGACGAACGCGAGCCGAATCACGGAGGTGTCCGGGTAGTCGCGGTAGCCGTTCGCGGTGCGCGGTGGCGCGGGCAGCAGTCCGCCGTCCTCGTAGAAGCGGATGGTCCTGGTCGTCAGCCCGCTGCGGGCGGCGAGGTCGCCGATGCGCATGGCACCAGGCTACCGCTTGACCTTCCAGTGCACTGGAAGGTCTACCGTCGGCCGCGGGAATCGAACGACGGTCTGGAGGACTGGGCGCATGCGGATCACGGTGCTGACGGTGGCGGACTGCCCGAACGCGCGGCCCGCGCTGGAACTGGTGGCCGCCGTACTGGACGGGCGGGACGCCGAGGTGGAGCTGGTCGAGGTGGCGGACGAGGCCGACGCCGTCCGGCTGGGCATGTACGGCTCGCCGACGATCCTGGTCGACGGCCTCGACCCGTTCGCACCGCCCGGAGCGGTGCCGAGCCTGTCCTGCCGCCTCTACCGCGGCCCGGACGGCGCCGTGTCCGGCGTGCCGGCGGAGGCGGCCCTGCGCCGGGCCCTCACCGGGAACGCCACGGCGCCGCACAGCGCCGGGACATCGGACTGCTGCGCCCCGCGCCCGGACGCCCCAGCCGTCCCGGACACCACAGCCGTCCCAGCCGCCCCGGACGCCGTGGGCCGGGGCGGTCGAGGGCGCCGCGCCCCCGCCGAAGGCGGCCTGCGCGCGGTGCACCAGCACATCCTGCGCCACTTCGCCGCCACCGGGTCCGCCCCCGACGCGCGGCTGGTCCAGCCCGTGGCGGCCACGGCCGGGCGCAGCGCCGCCGAGGTGCTCGCCGAACTGGCCGACGGGGACTTCCTCACCCTGGACGAGGCCGGCGACATCCGGGCCGCCTACCCCTTCTCCGCCGTGCCCACCCGACACCGGGTGCGCCTGGACGACGGGGTGGAGGTGTGGTCGATGTGCGCCGTCGACGCCCTGGGCATCCCGGCCATGCTCCGCCGGGACGCGGTGATCTCCTCCACCGACCCGGTGAGCGGCGCCCCCGTCACCGTCACCGCGACCGGCGGCAGCCTGCACTGGGAACCGGCGAGCGCGGTGGTCTTCCTCGGTGAGCGCCCCGGCGGCGGCCCCGCGGCCACCGTCTGCTGCGACGCGCTGAACTTCTTCACCGACGCCGCGAACGCCGAGGCCTGGGCGAGCGGCCACCCTGAGGTCCCCGGCCGCACCCTCGACCGCACCGACGCCGAGCAGCTCGGCCGGCAGGTCTTCGGCCCCCTGCTCGCGCCCTGACCAGGCCAGGCCAGGCCAGACCCGGCCCGGACCCGCGCCCGGCCGAAGGGCGCCACCCCGCCGCCGGACCCGACCCCGGCACTCGGCGCACCCGCCCGTCCGGTAGATTCTGCGCCCGGTTGATCGGCACACGAAGCGGCTGGCTGCCGCGGGTTCGACGCAGGGGGCAACGGGTGCGCAGCGGGGACGGGCAAGGCCGGCGGGTGGGGGATCTGCTGGAGTGCTGGCGGGCGATCGAGCTGTTCGGCCCGCCGTCGATCCCCGAGGTGCCGCGCAAGCGCCGCGCCGGGCGGCCCCGGGCGTCGGACCCGGTCGTCGTCGACGTGACGCCGGCCGCGGGCCAGGCCGCACCGCTGCTGCCGTGGTCGCCGGACCATCCGGAAACGGCGGCTCGGCGGGCACCGCAGGGGATGGTGTGGCGGCACGAGGTGTACGGCGGGGTTTTTGAACTGGAGCTGCTGCGCCGGGCGATGATCGCCGTCCTGCCCGCGGGCACCGACCCGGACCCGGGCGTGCCGGACGAGGAGCTGGTGCTGTCGGGCGGGAGCGCGGTGTTCGCGCTGGTGCTGGACGAGCACGGGCGGCCGGTGGAGGACACGTCGGTGGTCTCCGCGTGCGCCTGGGCGACGGGCCGGCTCTTCGACCCGGGGCCGTCGGCGCCCGGGTGGCTGGACGGCTTCGAGGAGTTGGGCGAGGCCTTCGAGGTGGCGGTGGGGCGGCTGACCGCCACGCCGATCCCGTACGCGCCGGGGCCCGGCGCCGTGCCGAGCCCGCTGCGCCCCGGGTCCGAGTCCGGGTCCGGGTCCGGGGCCGAGGTGCCCGGACCGGACGCGGTGGCCTCCGGCGGCTGGCAGCAGTTGCTGGCGGAGATCCTGGGCGGCGCGGCGGTGGCCGCGGTCGGGGCGTTGTTCGGCGAGGTCGCCGGTGCCGCCGTGCAGGGGGCGACGGAGCCGCTGGTGCGGCGGGTCGCCGACTGGGCGGCGGCCCGCCGTCCGGGCCAGGGCGCCGCCGCGGACCGGGCTTCCACCGTCGATCGGAGCGCCGCCGCAGAGCCGGGGGCCGCGCCCGCGGCGCCGGAAGCGGCCGCCGAAGCGCCCGCAGCCGCCGAGCAGCCGCAGGACGAGGGCGGCCCGCGCCCGGTCACGCTCGCCGACCTCGTCGCCCTGACGGCCCAGATCGCGCACCTCTGCGGCGTCGAGGAGCACCTCGACCCGCGCGTGATCCGGGTGCGGAGCCGACTGGTCCACCGTCCGCGCGGCCGGAACGCCCAGCCCGCCGCCGCCCAGCCGTTCCTCAACAGCCTGCTGCCGCCGGACCTCGCCCGGGTCCGGGCCGCGCTGGAGAACGGCAGGGGAGGGGGCCTCGGCCCCGCCCTGGAGGCCTACCTGACCGACCGCCGGGACATCTCGGCCGGTGCCCGCACCGATGTGCGAGAGGACCGCCGCACCGTCCTCGAAGGCGTCGACCCGGTCCTCGTCCCCGCCGGTCGCTGGCCCGCCAAGGCGCGGTACCCGCTCGCGCTCAGCCAGCAGTTCGCCGTCAACCGGATGCTCGCCGACCGCATGCCCGCCGACCGCATGCCCGCCGACCGCATGCTCGCCGACCGGATGCTCGCCGACCGCACCGCGGCCGAGGCCGCGACCGGCACCGCCGACACCGACCCGGGCGGCCTGTTCTCCGTCAACGGCCCGCCCGGCACCGGGAAGACCACCATGCTGCGCGACCTGGTCGCCGCCCTCGTGGTCGAGCGCGCCGCCGTGCTGGCCGGCTACCGGCGGCCGGACGAGGCATTCGTCGGCCGCGCCTGGCGCGGCAAGGACCGCCAGGGCGTCCACGCGCGCTTCGTCGCGGCCCTCGACCCGAAGCTCACCGGCCGCGAGATCGTGGTGACCTCCTCCAACAACGGCGCGGTGGAGAACATCACCGCCGAACTGCCCGGCGCCGACGCCCTGGACGAGCACTGGCACGACGGCCCGGACCACTTCTCCGACCTCGCCTCCACACTCCTCGGCGGCGCGCCCGCCTGGGGACTGGTCGCCGCCGTGCTCGGCAACAAGGGCAACCGGACGAAGTTCACCGAGCGGTTCTGGTGGGGCCGCCTGCCCGAGGACGAGACCGCCGCCCGCGAGGCCGACGGACTCCCGCCGCTGCGCGGGATGAACGCCGTCCTCGGCGACTGGATACCGCCCCGCGTGCCCAGGCCGGCCACCGCCTCGCGCGACCGACGCGCGGCCCCGGCCCAGGCCCCGGCCCAGGCCCAGGCCCAGGCCCCGGCTACCGAAGCCCAGGCCCAGGCCCCGGCCACCGAAGTCCAGGCCCCGGCCGGCCCCGCCGAACGGATCCCCTCCTGGCCGGAGGCCGTCGCAGCCTTCCGGTCCGCCCAGGCCGAGGTCGAGCGCCTGCGCGCCGAACGCACCCGCCTCGCCGCCGCCCTGGCGGACACCCGCTCGGCCCGGGTCCACCCCCGCCTCGACGCGCTGCGCTGCGCCATCGCCCGCGCCGACGAGCGCGCGGCCGCCGCCGAGGCCCGCCACGACGCGGCCGGCCCGGGCGTCGAGACCGCCCGTGCGGCCACCCGCGCCGCCGAGGACGCCCACCGGGCCGCGACCGAACAGGTCCCCCGGGCCCGCGAGGCCCTCGCCAACGCCCGGGCCACCCTGACCGTCGCCCAGGAACGCGCGGAGGAGTACCGCCGACAGGTCGAGGTGCTGACCGCCCTGCACGCGGAGCCCTCGGCCGCCGCCCAGCCGGGCCTGCGCTCAGGGCTGCGCCGTCTGCTCCGGAGCGGCGCCGAACGCCAGGCCGCCGAGGACCACCGCGAACAGACCCGGTCCGAACTCCTCACCCGGCTCGTCGAGCAGCGCACCGCCCTGGAGGAGGTCCAGGAGCACATCGCCCACCGCGCGCGGGCCGCGGACCTCGCCACCGACCTGCACACCCGGTCCGTCACCGCAGCGACCGAGGCCGCCGCGGCCGCCACCCGCGCCCGCGGCCACGAGGAGGCGGCCCGCGCCGAGCGGTCCGCCGCCCTCGCGGACGCCGAGCGGGCCCGGCACGAGGCCCGCTCCGCCCGGCACGACCTGGAGCGCGCCACCGCCGAACTCGACGCCGCCCACCGCGCCCTGCGCGCGGCCCAGGCCGACCTGCCCTCGCTGCCGCTGGACTGGTCCGACCTCGACGACCACGCGCAGGAACTCGGCGCCCCCTGGTCCGACGAGGCCTGGAGCACCGCCCGCAGCGACCTGTTCCTGCGCGCCCTCGACCTGCACCGCGCCCTCGTCGCCAACACCGCCCAGCGGGTCCGCGGCAACCTCCAGGTCCTGGTGGAGCTCATGGCCGGCACCGCCGGGCCCGTCCCCGACGAACAGGTCCTCCAGGCCTGGCAGACCCTCTTCCTCCTGGTCCCCGTCGTCTCCACCACCTTCTCCTCCATCGGCAGCATGTTCGCCCGGCTCGGCCGGGGCTCCATCGGATGGGTCCTCGTCGACGAGGCCGGCCAGGCCACCCCGCAGGCCGCCGTCGGCGCACTGTGGCGCGCCCGCCGCGCCGTCCTGGTCGGAGACCCGCTCCAGCTCGAACCCGTCGTCACCATGCCCACCGCGCTCCAGCGCCGACTGCTGCTCGCCCACGGCGTCGACGAGGAGTGGCTGCCCTCGGCCACCTCCGCCCAGGCCGTCGCCGACCGGGTCAACCGGTACGGCACCTACCTGCCCGCCCCCACCGGCGCCGAGCAGGACACGGTCTGGGTCGGCTCGCCGCTGCGCGTGCACCGCCGCTGCGAGGAGCCCATGTTCACCGTCAGCAACGAGGTCGCCTACGGCGGCCTCATGGTCCACGGCACCCACTCCCAGCCCTTCCCGGACGCCGACCACGACGGTCTGTTCCCCAGCCGCTGGCTCGACACCCCCGACCCGGACCGCCCCGCCGACGCCCCCTGGGGCGAACGCGACCGCCGCGCCCTCACCTTCCTGCTGCGCCGACTCGACCGCCAGGGCGTGAGCGTGGAACGGATGCGCATCATCGCCCCGTTCCGCGCTCTCGTCGCCGAAGCCCGCCACACCTGTCGCACGCTGCCCGGCTGGACCGCCGAACACCTCGACGAACGCTGCGCCACCGTGCACAAGGCCCAGGGCAAGGAGGCCGACGTGGTGATACTCCTGCTCGGCGCGGGCCGCCCGGGAGCCCGCGCCTGGGCGGCCGGCACCCCACACCTCCTCAACGTGGCCGCCAGCCGGGCCAAGCGCCGCCTCTACGTGGTCGGCGACCGCGCCCTGTGGGCGCCGCTGCTCCACTTCGACGTCCTGGCCGCCGAACTCCCCGCCTACGACCACGTCCGCGACCGCGACACCTGGCCCCTCGACGACCCCGGCCGCGATCCCGCCGGCTCCTCCGGCGGCTGACCCGCGGAAGGCCGGCCGCACCCGGCCGTCGGTGGATAGGGAAGCCCATACGCGGAAGAAACCGTTCGTTCGGTTTTTGGTGCCGACGAACCGACCACCCGCTCGGGAGGGGTCCACCGTGGCTGCCGGGGTGTGGCGCCACCACCGGGCCGCTGGCGAAGGCGGGTTGGGGGGATTCACCGTCTTCGTCTTGTCGGTCGTGGGTGAGGCGAAGCTAAGATACGGGGTGTTTGGTTTTGTTTTCCGGGAACTCGCGGCGGGGTGGTTTCGGTGGTACGGCAGGAACGGGCGCTCCGGACACGTCGGCTGATCCTGGAGGCGGCGGCCTCGGTCTTCGACGAGTTCGGGTACGAGGGAGCGACCATCGGCGAGGTGGTCTCCCGAGCCGGAGTGACGCGTGGTGCGGTGTATTTCCATTTCGCCTCCAAGCGCGATCTGGCGCAGGGCGTGGTGGAGGAGCAGTTCGTCCAGGACGGAGTTCCCGAACGGAGCTGCAAGCTCCAGGAGTTCGTGGACACCGGAATGGTGGTGGCGCACCTGATGCCGCGTGACCCGCTGCTCAGCGCGGGTGCCCGGCTCTCGCTCGGCCAGGACGTCTTCGACGATCTCGGCGGCGGCGCCATCCCCGGTTGGATCAACCGGTTCGAGGCACTGCTGGCCGCGGCCGCCGAGCGCGGCGAACTGCTCCCGCACGTCGTGCCGGCGGACACCGCGTGGCTGCTCGTCGCCGCGTGGACGGGGGTGCAGATCCAGTCCCAGAAGCTGTGCGGCCGGGCGGATCTGGAGCTGCGGGTGTCCGGGCTGTACCAGCACCTGATGCCGAGCATCGCGGTGCCGGGCGTGCTCGGCTCGTTGCAGATGGGGCCGAACCGCGGTGCCCAGGTGGTCGCGGAGGCCGCGGCGGCCCGCGAAGCCGAGGAGGCCGGCGAAGCGGAGGCGGCCGTGCGCGCCGAGGCGCAGGCGGCGGCCGGCGTCGGCTGACGGCGGCTCATCGGCCTCCCCGCCTGCGGGAACCCGGACGGTTCCGGGCGGCGAACCGGGCGGAACGGGCAGGCGAACCGAACAGACGAACTGGCGGCGGCGGGACCACGGGGGTCCGGCGCCGCCTTTTGCGTGCCCTGCTCCGGTCCGGTCAGGCCTGGTCCGGCCCGTCGCGGAGGGCCGGAGGGGAACGGTCGCGGCGGTCGGCGGCGTCGTCTCCGTCCGCGCGGCAGGCGATGACGCCCCCCAGCAAAACAAACAGCACGTTCGGTTTTGTATTGACAAACCGCACGTCCTGTTTTTGACTATGACCAGTTGACCCAGGGGTGTCGACCCGGGTGCCGGCCGTCGGCGGAGGGGCCTGCGGCGTTCCGTGTGATGAGGGGTGGTCATCGTGGAAATTCGGGTGCTCGGGGCGCTGGACGTCCGGGTGTGCGGAGTGTCGGTGGTGCCGTCGGCGCCGAAGCCGCGGCAGGTGCTGGGACTGCTGGCGTTGCGGGCGGACCAGGTGGTGGCGGCCGGAGTGCTGGCCGACGAGCTGTGGTCCGGTCGCCCGCCGCGGAGCGCGCGCACCACCGTGCAGACGTACGTGCTCCAGCTGCGCGACCTCATCGACCGTGCGCTCGCCACCGTCGGCGCGGCGAGCGGGATGTCCTGCGCCAAGGACGTCCTGGTGACCTCGCCCGGCGGCTACATGCTCAACAGCGGCGGCGGGCTGACGGACCTGCGGGAGTTCGAGCGGCTGGCCGGCACCGGCTACCGGGCGATGGACGCCGAGGACCACCCGGCGGCGGCCCGGCTGCTCGGTGAGGCGCTCGCGCTGTGGCGCGGCCAGGCCTTCGCGGACGTCCCGGTCGGCGGACAACTCGCCGTCGAGGCCAGGCGGTTGGAGGAGACCAGGCTCTGTGCGCTGGATCAGCGGATCGAGGCCGACCTGCGGCTCGGCCGGCACCGGGTGCTGCTCGCCGAACTCACCGTCCTGGTCGACCGCTACCGCACCCACGAGAGCCTGCACGGCCAGTACATGATCGCCCTGCACCGGTCCGGTCGCCGGGGCGAGGCACTGGAGGCGTACCAGCGCCTGCGCAACACCCTGGTGCGGGAGTTGGGCATGGAGCCGTCGGTCGGACTGCGGCGGCTCCAGCGCTCGATCCTGCTCGCCGGGCCGGATCGCGCGGAACGCGAGCCCGTCGCCGCGGCCGCCGGGCCGGGGGCGGCGGCGGCCCGGTTCAGCCGGGTCGGATGAACCCGGCCGCGGTCGGCGGTCGGAGGCCGCGGAGCCCCGTCCCGGGGCGGCCGGGGTCTGGTCGGAACGTGCTTGGCGTCGTGAGGGGTTGTGGGACAGGTGGTCCAGGAGAGGTCGGAGCGGACGCGCGGGCGGCTGGTGGAAGCGGGGGCGGCACTGTTCGACCGCCGCGGCTACGCCGGAGCCACCCTCGGTGAGATCGCCGCAGCCGCCGGGGTGACGAAGGGGGCGCTGTACTTCCACTTCGCCTCCAAGGAGGAGCTGGCCAGAGCGGTGTGCGAGCAGGCCGAACGTTTGCTGCGGCTGGTCTGCGCGGACCTGCGCGCCTCCTCCTCGCCGCTCCAGGGGCTGATCGACGCGGGGTACTGGCTGGTCGACGCGCTCGGGGCGGACCCGGTGATCCGGGCGGCCTTCCGCCTCGGCCGCGAGGACACCGGCTGGCAGGCGGGGTCCGGATCGGCGGGGCCCGGGCCGCAGCCCTTCGCCGCCATGCGCGGCTTCCACAGCGTCTGGGCCGGGGCGGTGCGTGACCTGCTGGCGGGCGCCCGCCGTGCGGGAGAGCTGAGGGAGCGGTCGGGCGGTCTCGGCCCGGAGACGCTGGTGGTGACCGCCGCCTGCGGTCTGGAGGTCGTCTTCGCCGACGGCTGCCCCGCCGAGGAGCGTGCCCGCCGGGTCGGCGCCCTCTGGGACTGGCTGTTGCCCTGCCTGGTGCCCCCGGGCGCGGCCGGCGGCTACCGCACCAGGCCACTGGCCCCGCAGCCCGCGTAGTGACAGGCCCGACGGACAGCGGACCGCCCCCGGTGCCCGAA
>NZ_JBHTWX010000024.1:0-2051 GCF_042792155.1 Kitasatospora sp. NPDC056651
GCCACCGCGCCCCGGGCCGGAGCCCGGGGCGCGGTGGCGTCAACGAGGGGTCAGCGGGAGGTCAGCGACGCCTCAACGCCCCTGAAGGCGCTTGACGTTGTCGCCGAAGGTCCAGCTCCGGGAGCCGTCCCAGTTGATCGACCAGGTCATGAGGCCCTTCAGCGAACCGCTGAAGGCGCTCCAGGACTGGCTGACCAGGCCCGGGTCCATGTAGCCACCGCCCGCACCGGGCTGGGCCGGCAGGCCGGGCACCTGCTTGTCGTAGGGGACCTTGATGGTGGTGCCCTGGATGGTCAGGCCGTTGTTCAGGCAGGTGGTCTGGGCGGTGAAGCCCTGCACGGTGCCGGCCTGGTAGGAGTCACCGGAGCAGCCGTACATGCTCCCGTTATAGTACTGCATGTTCAGCCACCACAGCTGCCCGTTGTCGGCGTACTTCTTGACGATCGGCAGGTAGGCGCCCCAGATCGAGCCGTAGTTGACGCTGCCGCCGGTGACGTACGCGGTCTCGGGGGCCATCGTCAGGCCGAAGCCGGCCGGCATCTGGGCCAGCACGCCGTCGATGATGCGGATCAGGTTGGCCTGGGAGGCGGACAGCGTGTTGATGTTGCCGCTGCCGGACAGGCCGGTCTCGATGTCGATGTCGATCCCGTCGAAGTTGTACTTCTTGAGGATCGGGACGACGGTGGCGACGAACTTGTCGGCGACGGTGCTGGAGCTGAGGTCGATGCCCGCGGCGGCGCCGCCGATCGACATCAGGATCGTCGCGCCGGCGGCCTTGGCCTGGCACATCTCGGCCGGGGTGGAGACCTTGACGTTGGTGTCCATGCCGTCCTGCCACAGCACGGTGCCGTCCGAGAGGATCACCGGGAAGGCGGCGTTGATGACGTTGTAGCCGTGCGCGGCCATCCGGCTGTCCGTGATCGGGACCCAGCCCATGCCGGGGTGGACGCCGTTGGAGGCGCCGTCCCAGTTCTCCCAGTAGCCCTGGAGGACCTTGCCGGACGGCTTGGGCTTCGTCGGGCAGGTGTCACCCGGCGCCGGCGTGGTGGGCGGCGGGCTGGTGGGCGGCGGGGTGGTCGGCGGCGGCGAGGTCGGCGGCGGCGTCGTGGGCGGCGGGCTGGTGGGCGGCGGCGAGGTCGGCGGCGGGGTGGTCACCGTGGGGCTGGGGCTGCTGCCGCCGGGGCCGGCGAGCGACACGTCGTCCGCGTAGAACGCCGGCTGCCCGTACCAGCCGTGCAGGAAGATGGTCACCGAGGTGGTGTTCGCCCCGGTGGTGAAGCCGACGCTGAGCTGGCTGTAGGACGCGCTGTTGGCCGTCCAGGTGGACGGGTCGCTGCCCGCGCCGGTACCGGTGGCGCCCAGGTAGACGTAGCTGCCCTGGACGTAGGCGCTCAGCGTGTACTGGGAGTTGGGCTGCACGCTGATGGTCTGGGTGCACTGGGCGGTGTCCTGGCCGGTGGGCGTGGCCCGGAGCGCGGAGCTGCCGGAGTGGACCGGGCTGCCGACCACCGCGCCGGTGCCGCCGGAACAGTTCCAGCCGGAGAGCCCGTTCTCGAACCCGGGGTTGTTCACCAGGTTGGGGGTGGCGGCCCCGGCCGTGACGGTACCGGCCACGGCGATGCCCGCCCCGATGACGGCGGCGGCGCTCACCCCGGCGAGGGTGCGGCTCAGGACGCTCGACCCGCGCCCGACCTGTCCGGTCCGGTGGACCTGCGTTGCGCGCTCGACGACCGCCCGCTGCGGACCGGGGCGGGCCTGGCCCGACTGGCGTGGAGTACGCGACCTACGACGGAACATGCGGTGCTCTCTTCCCGCCGGGCGTCTGGGATATGACGACGCGTGGGGGCGCGACGCCTGGCTCTGGGTGAGGTGGGGACATGTGGGGCTGTGCCGGTCCGGATCGTAGGAGGGGCGGCAAGGCACGTCAATAGGTCTGGACCATTTAGGTCTGGACCAATTCCGTCGGAGGGCGCGAACGCGGACGGGCCGCCCGGGGGGCTGTGGGACCCCCCCCCCCCCCCCCCGGGCGGCGCCCCCCCCCCCCCCCCCCC
>NZ_JBHTWX010000024.1:2061-80470 GCF_042792155.1 Kitasatospora sp. NPDC056651
CCTACTCTCCCCCGGCACCATTTTCGCGTCCACCAAACCGCGCGGGGGCCCCCCCCGCCGCGGGCGGCCCGGGCGCCCCGCCCCCCGGCCCCCCGCCGCCGGATGCCGGCCGAGGCCGGCGAAGGAGGTGTCAGACCACGGGCTTCGCGGTCATCAGCTCCGTGATCTCCTTGGCGAGCCGCGGGCCCAGCTCGCCCCAGCCCTCCTTGTAGCCGTAGACCCCGGCCAGCGTGCGGGCCTCGTAGTCGCCGTTCATGACCTCGATGTCGTCGGCGGTGATGAGCGCCGGGTGGGCCACGCCGACGGCGGACGAGACCTTCATCAGCTCCTTGCGCAGGGTGCGCAGGTAGACGGCGGCCCGGGTGGACTTCGAGGCCGGGTCGACGCCGCGGGCCAGCCACGGGTTCTGGGTGGCGATGCCGGTGGGGCACTTGTCGGTGTGGCACTTCTGCGCCTGGATGCAGCCGATCGACAGCATCGCCTCACGGGCCACGTTGATCATGTCCGCGCCCAGGGCGAAGGCGACCGCGGCGTTCTCCGGCAGACCGAGCTTCCCGGAGCCGATGAAGGTCAGCTCGTCGGTCAGCCCCAGCTCGGCGAAGGTGCCGTAGACCCGGGAGAAGCCCATCCGGAACGGCAGCGACACCGAGTCCGCGAACATCCGCGGCGCCGCCCCGGTGCCGCCCTCGCCGCCGTCGATGGTCACGAAGTCGACCCCGCGGTCGCCGCGCGCCATCAGCCTGGCCAGCTCCTGCCAGAAGCCCATCTCGCCCACGGCGCTCTTGACGCCCACCGGCAGACCGGTCTCGGTGGCGAGCAGCTCGACGAAGTCGAGCATCGAGTCGACGTCGCCGAACGCGGTGTGCCGCGACGGCGAGGCGCAGTCCTGGCCGACCGGGATGCCGCGGATCCCGGCGATCTCCGGGGTCACCTTCGCGCCCGGCAGCATCCCGCCCAGCCCGGGCTTGGCGCCCTGGGAGAGCTTGATCTCTATCGCCCTGACCGGAGCCCCGGCGACGACGTCCTTGAGCTTGTCCAGGTTGAAGCTGCCGTCCTCGTTGCGGCAGCCGAAGTACGCGGTACCGAGCTGGAGCACGAGGTCACCGCCGTTGCGGTGGTGCGGCGAGAGGCCGCCCTCGCCGGTGTTGTGCATCGCGCCCGCGAGCGCCGCCCCCTGGTTGAGCGCCGTGATGGCCGCGCCGGAGAGCGAGCCGAAGCTCATCGCCGAGATGTTCACCACGCTCGCCGGCCGGAACGCCTTGGCGCGCCCGCGCGGGCCGCCCAGCACCTTGGCCGAGGGCAGCGGCGCCTGCGGGTCGTGGGCGTCGGGCAGCGCCCCGGCGAAGGTGCGCTGCTTCAGGTAGGCGTGCCCCTGGACGTGCTCGACGTCGACCTCGGTGCCGAACCCGAAGTAGTTGTTCTCCTCCTTCGCCGACGCGTAGATCCAGGTGCGCTGGTCACGGCTGAACGGACGCTCCTCCTCGTTGGAGGTCACGATGTACTGCCGCAGCTCCGGCCCGATCCTCTCCAGCAGGTACCGGGCGTGCCCGACCACCGGGAAGTTCCGGAGCAGGGCGTGCCTCTTCTGGATGAGGTCGCGGGCGGCCAGGACCGCCACCGCGGTCGCGGCGGCCGCGCCGATCTTCCGGGCTTGCATGAACGTTCCTCCTCGATGCACGACTCCATCGCGGTGCGCGGTGGAGCCGAGGGTCGTGCGGGGTGGTGGACGGCAGGCGCCCGGCCGAGCGGCCGGCACCGTCCGTCGGAGAATGCGGGACGATCGTATGAGGCCAGGTGACCGGGCCCGCGCCCAGGGGCGTGCCGGGAGGCTCCGGTTCCGGTTGGGCGGCGGTCGCCCGCGGCCGCCGTCAGCCGTTCGCGGCCCGCAGGGCGCCCAGGGTGTCGAGCTCCCGCTCGAAGGCGGTGCGGGCCAGCGCCGTGCGGTTGGGGCGGTCCAGCTTGACGAGCGAGGACTCGACGTGGCTCCGGACGGTACGGACCGCGATGCCCAGCCCCCGGGAGATCCGCTCGTTGGACCACCCCCGGGCGACCAGGCCGACGACGTCGAGCTCCCGGCCGGTGAGCCGCCCGAGCGCCGGAGCCCGGCCGATCCGGACCACGACCGCGTCCGGCCGGCGCACCGCGCGGACGTGCCACCAGGTGCCGTCGGCGGCCCGGTGGTGGAAGCCGGTCCGGCCGCCCGCGCCGACCGCCGCGGCCTGTGCGGTGAGGCGCAGCTCGGCACGGGTGAGCGGCACCTGCCGGAGGTCTCCGGCCCTGGCCTCGACCAGGTCCGGGGTGACCCGGAGGACCACCTCGGCGGGGGCGCCGTCGGCCTCGGCCCCGGGGTCGAGGAGTCCGGCGAGGTCGTGCGAGAGCATCGTCAGCGCGAGGCACGACTCGTCGTCGAGCGGCGTGGCACGACGGGAACTCATCACGACGAAGCCCGGCCGCGCCGCACCGGGGGCGGGTGGCGCCAGCGGCAGGGTCAGGCCTTCGCGGAATCCGTTGGGCAGGAGCGCGTCCCGGTAGGTCCGGGTCTCCCGGTAGTCGAACGGCACGTCCACGAACCGCACCGGCGTGCCCTGGCGCGTGGCGAACCGGTGGACCGGGCAGGTCCGGCTGTACCGGGTGGTGATGTAGGTGAGGGTCTGCGACGGATAGCCGAGGTTGACGACGGCGGTGTGCGGGGTGCCACCGGAGGACGGAGGCCCGGAGGCGACCAGCGCGGCGCAGTCGAAGCCGAGCTCGTCCCGCACCGCGCGCAGCGGGAGTTCGACCGGCACGTCACCGCGGCCGGCCGCGCGGACCTCCTCGGCGAGCCGGGCCCACCACCGCATGTCCACCGCCATTCGAAACCTCCCATATCGGACGAAATCATGACGATCACCACGGCGTGGTGTCAACCCCCGATCGGCCTGCGGCAGAGCGGTGTTGGCGGGCCGCCGCAGGCCGGTTCGCCCCGGCCGCCAGTCCACCCGTCCGCCGCCGACGCACATCCCGGGTGCGGGCGGAACGGCCTTTCGGCCGAGGTGCGGCACCTCACGGACTCGTAGCTTTCAGCCCAACATCCCGACTCACCGTCGAGCCGAGCGAAGGAAGCCATGACGAAGACACCCGATCTGATCGTTGTCAGCGCCGCCGTGTTCACCGCGGATCCGGCGGGCACCGCCGCCGAGGCGTTCGCCGTCGCCGACGGCGAGTTCACCGCCGTCGGCAGCTCCGCGGAGGTCTCGCGGCTCGCCGGCCCCGACACCACCGTCCTCGACGCCGGCGGCCGGATGGTCATGCCGGGGATCTGCGACGTCCACACCCACCTCTCGTTGGGCGGCGCGCTGGTGGCGTGGGACCTCCCGATCGCGCCGCACTTCGGACCCGAGGAGATCTGCGAGGCGGTCGCGGCCCGCGCGGCGCGGCTGGGGCCCGAGGAGTGGATCGTCGGCGGTGTCATCGGCTCGACGACGATGGACGGGCTCGCGGACGTCGGCCTGCTCGCCGTGCTCGACCGGGCGTCCGCCGGGCGCCCCGTGCTGCTCAGGGACGACACCCAGCACAACAGGTGGGTCAACAGCGCCGCCCTCCGGGCGATGGGGGTCACGGAGGACTCTCCCGACCCCGAGGGCGGCACGTACGTACGCGACGGCCGGGGCCGCCTCACCGGCGTCCTGTGGGAACAGGCGTCCCGCATCGCGGAGGAGGCGTTCGCCGCGAGCGTCGAGGACCCGGACGCGCGCCACCGCGTCAGCTTCGCGACAGCCGCGCAGGTCTGCAACCGGCACGGGATCACCACCGTCTGCGACGCCGCGACCATGGAGGCGGCACTGCGCACGCTCACGGCGATGGAGGCCGAGGGCGAGCTCACCCTCCGGGTCGTGACCTCCACGGTGGCGCGCCCCCTGCTCGCGGAGGCCGGCATCAGCGGGAAGGAACTGCTGGCGGTGTCCGGGCAGTTCGGCTCCGAGCTGCTCCACGTGGGATTCGTCAAGGTGTTCCTCGACGGCGTTCCGATGACCCGGACCGCCGCGATGCTGGACCCGTACCTGCCGCACGGGTGCTCCGACCACGGGTCGGATTCCGGGGAGTGCCTGTACGACCTGGACGAGCTGGTCGAGGAACTGGAGACGGCCGTCTCCGCCGGGCGCGGGGTGAAGATCCACGCGGCCGGGGACGCCTCGACGCGGATGGCCCTGGACGCGATCGCGGTCATCCGCGAACGGCACGGGTCTCGGCCGATGTTCCACCTCGCCCACACCGAGTACGTCACCCCGTCCGACATCCGCAGGTTCGGCGAGCTGGGAGTGGTCGCCGACGCCTCGCCCTACCTCTGGTACCCGGGCATCATCCAGGACAGCCTGGCGGCCTGCGTGCCGGCCGAGGTCATCGAGCGGGCCTGGCCGCTGGCCGACCTGCTGGCCGCCGGGGCCAACGTCTCGGCCGGCTCCGACTGGCCCGCCGGGGCGCCGACTCCGCACACCTGGACCGGGATCGAGACGATGGTCACCCGACAGGCCCCGGGCGGCAGCGAGGAGACCGTCAACCCCGCGCAGCGGCTCACCCTCCATGAGGCGCTGGTCAGCTTCACCCGGCGCCCGGCCGAGGCGCTGGGGCTCGGCGAGCGGGTCGGCAGCATCGAGGTGGGGAAGTCCGCGGACTTCCTCGTGCTGTCGCAGAACCTGTTCGAGGTCGACGCCCGCCGGATCCACGAGACGGACGTGCTGGCCACCTACCTGCGCGGCTCGCGGGTCCACGCCGCCGGGGCCTGAGCGCGCCCCCGTCCCCGGTCCTCGCGCGGCCTGGCGCGCGGGCCGGGGGCAGGCGCCGCCCCGGGGCCGGTGAGCGTCCGTCAGGTCGATGCGCCGCACACCCCAGGGTGAATGTGTCCACTTTTGGAGCTCTTGACCAATATTTGTCGGATTTTCAGACTGCATACTACCCACATGGTCACCGTGGGTAGCGATTCATCGACCGAGTGCACCCGGTTCACGGTAGCCAACGCATCACCGCCCTCCAGCACACCGTGTGCCACCGGACCGCTCGATCGAAGGGAATCGTCATGAGGAGTCGTCCACCCGCCCGCGGGTGCGAGCGAGAACGCCATCGACCGCTCGCCATCCGCGACCGCCTCACCCGGGCGGCGCTCCCCCTCCTCCTCGCGTTCGCCACGGCCGCCGGGTCCTTCGCCGCGCCCGCGGCGGCGCACGCCACGGCCCACACCACGCGCACCCCTGCCGCGGGCAGCCCCACCGACAGCGGAACCAGCCGGCACGGCGTGCGCCAGCAGCCGGTGACCCTGACGAAGACCGGCACCGACCTCGCCACCGGCAGCACCACCGAGACCGCCCACGGCGACACCGTCCGCTGGGTCGTCTCCCTGACCAACCCGGACGGCGCCCCCGTCGACACCACGATCACCGACCCGATCCAGGGCGGACCGGGCAGCACCCCGCAGACCCAGTCCTACGCGCCCGGCTCGCTCCAGGCACCCCCCGGCTTCACCAAGCACTGGTCCACCGACGGCGGCACGACCTTCTCCGGCACCGACGCGGGCGCCGCCACCAACGTCGTGCAGGCCACCAACCCGATGCTCTCGTCCCCGGCGACCGGCCAGGTGGTCCAGATCCCGCCGCCGTTCACCCCGGTCAACACGGCCACCGGCGGCGACGGCTTCACCCCCATCCGCTACACCGCCACGATCAACGGCGTCGCCACGCCCGAGATCTGGAACATCTACCACCACGGCTTCTCCAACACCGCCAGCGTGGTCTGTACCGACCTGCTCACCAACGGGCCCTGCCCGACCCCGAGCGGAGCCCCCGCCACCTGGCCCCAGGCGCTGAACTCCTCGGTGGCCGGCGAGACCACCGGCGACATCGGCAGCACCCGCACCCCGACCTACGTGCAGATCGGCTCCAAGCTGTACTACGCCGCGATCAGCCGGGTCACCTTCGCGCTGATCGGCGTCGGCTGCATCGACCTCCAGACCCAGGCCAGCTGCGGCTTCACCGCCCTCCAGACCGGCACCGGGCAGGTCATCGGCGGCGTCGTCGAGGCACCGAACCAGCTGATCTACGCGGTCTCCGGCACCGGCGAGATCCTCTGCTACGACCCCGCCACCAACGCCTCCTGCGGCACCTTCGACATCGGCCTGCCGCCCAACGAGGGGCAGTCCGTCTTCAGCGGCGACTACGCCGGCATCATGCGGGTGATCGACGGCAAGATCTACGTCACCGACAACACCCTGGCCCCCGCACCCACGGTGATGTCCTGCTTCGACCCGTCGACCAACGCCGCCTGCACCGGCTGGGCCGTCCCCAAGACCGTGGTCACCCCGAACGGCACCGCCCCCGCCCGGGCCGACAACGTCTTCGAGATGTACGACCCGGCGGGTACCGTCACCGGTGTCTGCACGGCGGTCGGCGGCGTCTACCAGGAGGTCACCCCGCCCGTCGGCACCGTCGTCTGCTTCGACCTGGCGGGCAACCCGATCGCCGCACCCCCCGGCCTCCAACCCCTGCTCAGCACCAACGTCGCCACCGGCGAAGCCAACTTCCAGGTACCGCTGACCATCACCGCCCCCAACGGGCACCTGGAGACCGAGTTCCCGCTCTGGATCTACCAGAGCATCAGCCCGACCAGCAACAGCACCGAGTACTGCTACGACTGGAACACCCAGGCCCCCTGCGCCCAGTACGGCACCAACGGCGTCGTCGACGGCCCGCTCAACGTCAACGGCGGCGACACCCGCCCGTACGGCTTCGCCTACGACGGCCAGTGCAAGTACAGCCTCGGCGACACCGGCTACCTGTTCACGCTCGACCCGATCACCGGCGCCTCACCCTGCCTGAAGACCAAGGCCCAGAGCACCCTCAACCCCTCCGCGTACTACTGCGACGGAGCGACCGGGCACGTGAGGTCCTACGGCACGGTCAGCCTCCTCGACATCGACCCGACGACCGTCGACTTCACCCAGTCCTCGGTGACCGTCCTCGCCGCCGACGGCACCACCCTCGGCACCTTCCCGTTCAACCCCGCCACCGAGACGGCGGACATCTCGTCCGTCCCGACCAGTGACGCGCCGATCCAGGTGATCGCCAACCTCACCCTGATCAACGGTTCGGCCTTCACCCCCGGCAACCAGCCGAAGATGCAGGTGACCTTCGTCGGCGACGCGCCGCAGATCTGCTACGAGACCATCGTGGCGACCGACTGCGCCGTCACCTCCGTCTCCGACCAGGCCTCCGCCGTCACCAACGGCCAGGCACCCGTCACCTCCAACACCGTCACCCTCCAGGTGACCCCGGGCGCCGAGTGCGCCCCGGCGCTGACCGTCCTCAAGGAGGTCTGCACCTCCGCGACGGCGTCCGACTGCGTGGACGGCGGTAGCGGACCATGGGCCGCATCGACGACGGTCGCCCCCGGCTCCACCGCCTACTGGCGGATCACCGTCACCAACACCGGCGCGGTTCCGGTCACCGGAATCACCCTGACGGACAGCGTGTCACCGTCGTGCGTGACTGCGGCAGGATCGTTCGACCTAGCCGTCGGCGCCTCGCACCAGGTGTTCTGCGACCTGACGAACGTCACCCAACACACCGTCAACACCGTCACCGCCACCTTCCCCGGCCCCGGTGGAACACCGATCACCACGCCCCCCTCCGAGGCGACGGTCGACGTGCCGTCGCTGGCCCTCCTGAAGGAGGTCTGCACCTCCACCAACGCCGCCGACTGTGTGGAAGGCGGCAGCGGGCCGTGGGCCGCCAACACGACGATCCCGTCCGGGGACACGGCGTACTGGCGCATCACGGTGACCAACACCGGCACGGTCCCGATCACGGGCATCACCCTGACGGACAGCGTGTCGCCCTCCTGCGTGACCGCGGCAGGATCGTTCGACCTAGCCGTCGGCGCCTCGCACCAGGTGTTCTGCGACCTGACCAACGTCACCCAGCACACCGTCAACACCGTCACAGCCACCTTCCCCGGCCCCGGTGGAACACCGATCACCACCCCGCCCTCCGAGGCGACGGTCGACGTGACGCCGCCCGCCGTACCGTCCATCAGCATCGACAAGCAGGTCTGCACCTCCACCAACCCCACTGACTGCGCGGACGGCGGCCCGGGCCCCTGGGCCAAGAACACCACCGTCGCACCCGGCGCCACGGCCTACTGGCGCATCACGGTGACCAACACCGGCACAATCCCCGTCACCGGCATCACCCTCACTGACCCGGTCACCCCCGCCTGCGCCACCGCCGCCGGCAGCTTCGACCTCGCCGTCGGCGCATCGCACCAGGTGTTCTGCGACCTGGCGAACATCACCCAACACACCGTCAACACCGTCACGGCCACCTTCCCCGGCCCTGACGGCACCCCCATCACCACCCCACCCTCCGAGGCGACGGTCGACGTACCGTCCATCAGCATCAACAAGGAGGTCTGCACCTCCACCAACCCCGCTGACTGCGCGGACGGCGGCCCGGGCCCCTGGGCGAAGAACGCGACCGTCGCGCCCGGTGCCACGGCATTCTGGCGGATCACGGTGACCAACACCGGGACGGTTCCGGTCACGGGCATCACGCTGACGGACAGCGTGTCGCCCTCCTGCGTGACGGCTGCCGGGACGTTCGACCTGGCGGCCGGCGCCTCGCACCAGGTGTTCTGCGACCTGACGAACGTCACCCAACACACGGTCAACACGGTCACGGCCACCTTCCCCGGCCCTGGCGGCACCCCCATCACCACCCCACCCTCCGAGGCGACGGTGGACGTGCCGTCGCTCGCGATCCTGAAGGAGGTCTGCACCTCCACCAACGCCGCCGACTGCGTCGAGGGCGGCAGCGGACCGTGGGCCGCCAACACGACGATCCCGTCCGGGGACACGGCGTACTGGCGCATCACGGTGACCAACACCGGCACAGTCCCCGTCACGGGCATCACCCTGACGGACAGCGTGTCGCCCTCCTGCGTGACGGCTGCCGGGACGTTCGACCTGGCCGTCGGCGCCTCACGTCAGGTGTTCTGCGACCTGGCCAACGTCACCCAACACACCGTGAACACCGTCACGGCCACCTTCCCCGGCCCCGGTGGCACACCGATCACCACCCCACCCTCCGAGGCGACGGTGGATGTGACTCCGCCGGCCGTACCGTCGATCAGCATCAACAAGGAGGTCTGCACCTCCACCAACCCCACTGACTGCACCGACGGCGGCCCAGGCCCCTGGGCCAAGAACACCACCATCCCCTCCGGCACCACCGCCTACTGGCGCATCACCGTCACCAACACCGGCACAGTCCCCGTCACCGGAATCACGCTGACCGACAGCATGTCGCCCTCCTGCGTGACGGCCGCCGGCACCTTCGACCTCGCGGTCGGCGCCTCGCACCAGGTGTTCTGCGACCTCACGAACATCACCCAGCACACCGTCAACACCGTCACCGCCACCTTCCCCGGCCCTGACGGCACCCCCATCACCACACCCCCGTCCGAAGCGACGGTGGACGTACCGTCGCTGGCCATCCTGAAGGAGGTCTGCACCTCCACCAACGCCGCCGACTGCGTCGAGGGCGGCAGCGGACCGTGGGCCGCCAACACGACGATCCCGTCCGGGGACACGGCGTACTGGCGCATCACAGTGACCAACACCGGCACAATCCCCGTCACGGGCATCACCCTGACGGACAGCGTGTCACCCTCCTGCGTGACCGCCGCCGGCACCTTCAACCTCGCCGTCGGCGCCTCACGCCAGACCTTCTGCGACCTGGCCAACATCACCCAACACACCGTCAACACCGTCACCGCCACCTTCCCCGGCCCTGACGGCACCCCCATCACCACCCCACCCTCCGAAGCCACCGTCGACGTGACACCGCCCGTCCTCCCATCCATCAGCATCAACAAGGAGGTCTGCACCTCCACCAACCCCACTGACTGCACCGACGGCGGCCCCGGCCCCTGGACGAAGAGCACCACCATCCCCTCCGGCACCACGGCCTACTGGCGCATCACGGTGACCAACACCGGCACAGTCCCCGTCACCGGCATCACGCTGACGGACAGCGTGTCGCCCTCCTGCGTGACGGCTGCCGGGACGTTCGACCTGGCCGTCGGCGCCTCACGTCAGGTGTTCTGCGACCTGGCCAACGTCACCCAACACACCGTGAACACCGTCACGGCCACCTTCCCCGGCCCCGGTGGCACACCGATCACCACCCCGCCCTCCGAGGCGACGGTGGATGTGACTCCGCCGGTCGTACCGTCCGTCAGCATCAACAAGGAGGTCTGCACCTCGACCAACCCCGCTGACTGCGCGGATGGCGGCCCCGGCCCCTGGGCCAAGAACACCACCATCCCCTCCGGCACCACCGCCTACTGGCGCATCACCGTCACCAACACCGGCACAGCCCCCGTCACCGGAATCACGCTGACGGACAGCGTGTCACCCTCCTGCGTGACCGCCGCCGGCACCTTCAACCTCGCCGTCGGCGCCTCACGCCAGATCTTCTGCGACCTGGCCAACATCACCCAACACACCGTCAACACCGTCACCGCCACCTTCCCCGGCCCTGACGGCACCCCCATCACCACCCCACCCTCCGAAGCCACCGTCGACGTGTGCGAACCCACGCCGTCGCTGACCGTCGACAAGAAGGTCTGCCAGTCCGACGACTCCGCCGACTGCGTCGAGGGCGGAGCCGGTCCGTGGGGCAAGGAGGTGACCCTGCGCAAGGGCAACGCGCCCGAGGAACTCTGTGAGCCGGACAAGTGCCAGGCCTTCTGGCAGATCACTATCACCAACAACGGCACCACGGACCTGACCGGCATCACCCTGACCGACGCCCAGGAGCGGGCCTGCGAGGTGGCAGCCGGGTCGTTCGACCTGGCGGCAGGCGAGACGAAGACGTTCTACTGCTCCAGCCTGATCAGTGAGGACACCGTCAACACGGTCACCGCCACGGTCATCGGACCCGATGGCACTCCGATCACCACGCCGCCGTCCTCCGCACTCGCCAGGTGCGAACCGCCGTGCGAGCACGACAAGTGCCACCACCACAAGCCCGGTCACGGCCACGACGGGCACCAGCGCCCCCGGCAGGACACCGGGAGCCTGCTGACGTCCGCCTGGTCGACGCTCCCCTACGTCACCACCCGGCCTCCGACGACCGGCCTCGAATGGCTGCGCCCGTTCCTGGCCGGCTCGGGAGGAGTGAGCCAGTGGATCTGATCCGGTCGAACCGGCCCTGACGGTCCGACAGCGGTGGGCCCGGGAGAAACACATACCCGGCCACCGGCGTGCTGTACGGCCCTCGCGTCACGGAGCCGATGTCACTTCGTCACCAGGTGACCGGCAGTGCGTGGAGACCGTAGACCTCGTTGTTGACGCGGTAGGGCACCTCTTCCGCCGGACACGCGAGCGCGAGACCGGGCAGACGTCGGAGGAGCTCGGGCAGCGCGATCCGCAGTTCGGCGCGGGCCAGTGGCGCGCCGAGGCAGTGGTGCGGGCCGTGTCCGAAGGTCACGTGCGACACGGGCTTGCGTCCGATGTCGAGGCGGTCCATCCCGGCGCCGAGCACCGGGTCGCGGTTGGCCACCGGCAGTTGGCAGACGACCTGGTCACCGGCCTTGACCGGAACACCGCCGATCTCGGTGTCACGCTGGGCAGTTCGCGCCAGTGCGGTGCTGGAGACCGAGAGGAACCGCAGCAGTTCCTCGATGGCGCCGTCGATCACGGGATCGCCCTCGGAGGCGTTGCGCAGCCGGTCGGCCTGTTCCGGGCGCGACAGCAGGGCGAGCACGCCCAGGCCGATCGTGTTGGACACGGTGACGTGGCCGGCGAGCAGCAACAGCTCGCAGACGCCGACCAGTTCGGAGTCCGACACCGCGCCGCCGTGCTCCCGGACGAGCATGCCGATCATCCCGTCGTCCGGGCTGCGCCGCTTCTCCGCCACCAGCGAGGCCATGTACTCGTTCGACTCCCGGCCGGCCGCGATCCGTTCCTCGATGGGGAGTCCGAGGTCCAGCGTGGTCCGGGACCAGTGGTGGAACTGCTCCTGATCGGGGTCGGGGACGCCGAGCAGTCCGCAGATCACCCCGAGGGGCAGTGGCAGGGCGAAAACGTCCATCAGGTCCGCCGAGGAGCCCCGCGATTCCATGCCGTCGATCAGTTCGCCGACCAGGGTGCGGATCATCGGTTCCAGCGCGCGGATCCGTTTCGCGGTGAACTCCGGTGTGAGGACGTGGCGCAGCCGGGTGTGCTCCGGAGGGTCCATGTTGAGGAGTTCGTTCGGCAGGACCGGCGCGCGTTCCGGGTCGTGCATCGCGAACGTCTCCTGGTCGGCCAGCACGCGCCGCACGTCGGCGTACCGGGTGACGAGCCAGAAGGCGCCGTCCCGGTGCAGCCAGAAGTCCTGGACGTGCTGGACGGGGTTCTCGCGCTGGGCCTCGCCGAGGGCTGAGCCCGGGTCCAGGCCGTCGCGGCGGTAGAAGATCGAGATTGGCGGCGTTTCCTGCTCACTCATGGGACCTCCAGTGGCCGTCCGGTACGCAGTTCCCGATACCCAGGCGTCCGCGCCGCCGCGCGCTTCGGCCCCAGCCGCGTGCGGCGTGCGGGGGCGCGGCGGCCTCGCGCGCGCCCCCGGCCCGAGCCGGAGGCGCCCCCTGCCTCCACACTGTCGACGCGTCCGGCGACACACTGCCCCTCGTCCCGGGCTCTGGGGAGAGTCCCGTTTAACTCACCGCACCGACCGGCCGCGAGGCGGTGATCGGTCAGGGGCGAATGGCGACGGCCCCGTAGCACGAAGCCCCCGCGTCCGTGATGTGCTCGGCCTCGCCCGCCGGCGCGGGGTGCCAGCGCGGGGTGGCGACGACGCCCGGGTCCATCAGGTCCCAGCCGGTGAAGAACCGCGCGAACTCGTCGCGGGAGCAGGCGACGACGGGGGTTCCGGCGGCGGTGTAGACCTGGATGAGGCGGCCGGTCTCATCGGGGGCGAAGTCCTGGGTGAAGTGGCTCATCACCAGGGCGGAGCCGCTGGGCAGTTGAGCCTTGAGCCCCTCGGTTATCCCCTGGGCCTCGAACGGCACGAAGTGCAGCAGGGCGTTCATGCTGAGCGCGATCGGCCGGGTGAAGTCCAGGATGGCGCGGGCCGAGTCCAACAGGCCCGCGGGCTCGCGCACGTCGGCCTGGACGTAGGCGGTGACGCCCTGCTCGGTGCCGCGCATGAGTGCCTGGGCGTGGAGGAGCACGATCGGGTCGTTGTCGGCGTAGACGACCTTGGCGTCCGGCGCGACCGACTGGGCGACCTCGTGCAGGTTGGGTGAGGTGGGGATCCCGGTGCCGATGTCGAGGAACTGCCGGATGCCCGCGTTGGCGAGCAGGTGCGTGGTGCGGTGCATGAAGGCGCGGTTCGCGCGGGCGGCGGAGCGGGCGTAGGGGAAGACCGCCAGGGCCCGGCCGGCTGCCTCGCGGTCGGCGGGGAAGTTCGTCGTACCTCCGAGGTAGTAGTCGTACATCCGTGCGGAGTGCGCCAGGTGGATGTCGAGGTTGACCTCCACGTCGTCGACCCGGTCGGTACCGTCCGTCATGCACTCCCCCTGGCAGCTCAAACGACTCCCCCTGCGCGGCGCAGGGCCGATCCGCGTCCGCACCCCCGTGGCGAGCAGCGGTGCAGCCTGACGCGGCCTTCCCCACTATGCCCATACGCCCGAAGAGCCAATCAAGGACCTTCACCAACCACGACACAACCGTTCAGCGCGATGACCTCAACAGGACACATAGCGGCCCACTTCGATCATGTTCGAGCAAGTATTTTCATCATCCGCCGAGCCCTTTGTCAGATCTTTAAACCTCTTGTTGCGGATTAACATCTCGGCACCCAATCCGCCTTAATGTTCTTACCGGGGAAGCGATTTCCCGCTGTGACCGCCGTACGACCGTGGGGTTCCACCACGGCGGCGGCCCGCGCCGGGCGGCGACCGACAGGGGCTCCGCAGGGGAGGAATGGGACGTGAACGAGAGCGACTGGGTGGTCGGAGACCGGGACCGCCTGACGTTCGACGCGTTCTGCGACACGCACGAGAAGGCGTGGATCGGGTTCGCCCGCGCCCGACTTCGCGACGGTGCGGTCGCACATGAGGCGACGGAGATCGCGAAGGCCCGCGTGTGGCAGGCGTGGCCCCGCATCCTGCGCGAGCAGATCCCGCCGTTCCACGCCTGGGCGATCCTCAAGGAGGAGATCGGCGCCGCCCTGGCGGAGTTGATGATGAACGGCGAACCGCTGCCCACCCAGGCCGACGTCCCCGGCTGGGTCCACGCGGTGCGGGACGCCGCCGAGCAGGCTGAGCACCTGCTGGAGGCCGACGGCAGCCACGAGCAACTGTACGGCGCGCTGCGGCAGTTGTCCGAGCGGCGCCACGACGTGATCGTGCTGCGGTACCTGCTCGACCTGCCGGACGAGCAGATCGCCGACTACCTGGGGACGACCGAGGCCAATGTCCGGTCCACCGCGAGCCAGGCCCTCGACCGGCTGGCCGCGGCACTCGGCGGCCGGCGCGGGGAGAGCCGATGACCACCGAGAACGGCCGGGCCCTGCGCCCGAGTCCGGCCGCTGTCCACGTGCCCGCCCACGCCCCGAGGCCGCAGCCGGGCGGTACCGGGGTGGCCTGGGAGCGACTGCTGACCGCCCCGAGCCCGATGCCCTCCGAGCACGAGCAGGCGGCCCACGAACTCGACCTCGCCACCTCCCTGGTCCTCTCGCTGCCCTCCGCCGCGCCCTCCCTGAGCCTCCTCGTCAACGACAAGCAGATCCATCCCGAGGGCGCCCTCGTCCTCGGCGCACTGCTGTACGTCGTGGGCCATCGCGACGGCGCCCAGTTCTGGTGGCAGTTCGCGGCCGGCGGCGGTTCCTACACCTCCGCCTCGTTCCTGAGCCTGTTGCACCGCAGCCTCGGCGAGTTCCTGGACGCCGAGGTCTGGCGCCAGCAGGCCGAAGCGCTGGCCACGAAGCCCCGGCTGCCACCGCGCGTCTTGGACCCCCCGCACGCACTCCTGCCGGCTCAGGTGCTCACCGACATCCTCACCCGGAGCCACTACGGCCTCGACGTGAAGCTGCCGCCCCGCCTCGCGGCCGTGATCCACCAGCTCCCGGTCGACGGCGACGACCCCGAGTACGGCGAGCTGCCCCAGGTGAGCAGCACCCTCGTACGCGATCTGACCGAGGAACGGTAGCGACCGTACGAACGGCGCCGAAGCCCGTTTCCGGGACGGCCTCAAGCCGTGGGGAGGCCCGAGGCGGCCCGCCCGGTCCACCCGGCGCGGTACGGCGCGAGGAAGGCCGTCAGGGCGGACAGCATCGCCTCCGGAGCCTCCTCGGCGGGGTAGTGGCCGCACTCGGGGACGACCAGGGTCTCCACGTCGTCGGCGCCGAGCTTCATCGTCGCGCCGACCGAGGCGCCCAGGTTCGCCGCTCCCCCGATCGCCAGGACGGGGAGGGGCAGTCGCCGGGCGGCGCGCCGCCGGTTCTGGGCGATGGTGGTGTCCAGCGCGCGGTAGAACTCGAAGCTGCAGCGCAGGGCCTCCGGGTCGGCGGCGAGGGTGTCGACGTAGTGCCGGACGGCGTGGTCGGGCAGGGCCTTCGCGGACTTCGTGGCGAACTGGTGGGCGAAGTAGAGGTGTTCACGGCCCCGGACCAGTTGCTCGTTGAGGCCGTCGAGGCGGTTGAAGGCGAAGTGCCAGAGCCGGTCGTTGGCCTCCTGGCTGCCGAAGAGCGGCGGCGTGGGCGAGAGTCCGGGGATCGCGGCCTCGGCGACGGCCAGGCGGTCGAGCCGGTCGGGGTGGTCCGCGGCCAGGGCGTAGCCGGTCCACATGCCGACGTCGTGGCCGACCATGGCGAACCGGTGGTGCCCGAGCGCGTCCATGAGCGCCACCATGTCGCGGGCGAGGGTGCCGGTGTCGTACCCGTGCCGGGGCTTGTCGGACAGGCCGACGCCGCGCGGGTCGACGGCGACGACCCGGAAGTCCCGTGCCAGCGCGGGCATCAGGAGGCGCCAGGCGTACCAGCTCTGCGGCCAGCCGGCGAGCAGCAGCAGCGGGGGGCCGTCACCGCCGGTGACGGCGTGCAGGCGCAGGTGCCCGGTGTCGACGTACCGGCTGGTGAAGGTCCGTGCGAATCCGGCCGGGAGGTCCGGCGCGCCGGCGACGGAGCCGGGGCCTTCGGGGACGGAGTCTCCGGGGCCTCCGGGGCCTCCCGGGGCGGGCAGGGGTGTGGGCGACACGCTCATGATCTTTCCTTCCGAAGGGCCGGAACCGGACCGCTCGCCGTCACGCTAGCCATCTTGGACCGATCGGTCAAAGATAGTGTGACCGATCGGTCCAAGATGCGGGTAGGCTCGCACCACGCTGACGAGACAGGAGGTGGGCGCGGTGTCCGGCCGGAAGCAGTTCGACGTCGAGGCGGCCCTCGACCAGGCCTTGCGGGTGTTCTGGGAGCGCGGGTACGCGGACGCCTCACTGGAGGCCCTCGGCTCCGCCACCGGCCTCGGCCGAGGCTCCCTCTACGGCACCTTCGGCAGCAAGGACGCCCTGTTCCACAAGTGCCTCGACCGCTACGCGGCGGTGTACGGCGCCCGGTACGAGCGGGCGCTCGCGTCCCACCCCAGCGAGCCGAAGCGTGCCGTCGAGGCCTTCTTCGACGTCGTCCTGGACCGCATCGCCGACCCGGCGGTTCCCCCGGGGTGCCTCGTCGCCCAGTCCGCCGCGCAGTCGTCGGCGCTGACGGAGGAGAGCGGCACACGGGTGCGCGGCCTCCTCGCCCTCCAGCACCAGCGGATCCGCGCCGCGCTGGCATGCTCCCCCGCCGACGCCCGGACGCTCGACGAAATCGCCACCTTCGTCGTCGCCGTCAACCAGTCCCTGGCCGTCCTGAGCCGGGCCGGCGCCTCGGACGCCGAGCTGCGCTCCGTGACCCGGCTGGCCTGCACCACGGTGGCGGACTCCCTCGCCCGGGCGGCGGCCGAGCGCGACGCCCCCGGCTGACGGGTGCCCGTGGACATCGATGGGGGAAGACCCCGATCCCTTCCGGATCCCGGCGGCCGGAACCCGGCGGCCGGGTCCGGGAGCCCGGCGGTCCGGGACCTCAGCCCAGTTCCATCAGGATGTCGGCACGGGCGTAGTAGTCCGCCACCGGAAGCCGGTCGCGGGTGATCCGCACGAACCCGGCGTCCTCGTAGAGGTGGAGGGCGGGGGCCAGCCTGCTGTTCGTGCCGAGGAACAGCCTGGCCGCGCCGAGCTCCCGGGCCCGGTCGATCGCCGCGGCCACCAGCCGTCGGCCGATGCCGCGCCCCTGCACGCCCGGGGAGACGGCCATCTTCGCCAGCTCGAACACGGCGTCCGGGTGGGCCAGCAGCGCGACGCACCCCACGACGGTCCCGCTTCCCGGCTCGCGGGCCAGGAGCACGTCGCCGCCCGGGTCCACGATGTGGCCGAACGGGTCCCCGAGTACGGCCCGGTCCGCCTCCTCCAGGGTGAACAACCGCGAGATCCACTCCTCGTTCAGCGCGCGGAACGCGTCGGCGTCGCTCGGCGAGGCGATCGAGGAGACCACGGGCGGGGCTGAGGAGTACGGCATGGGGCGGGTTCCTTTCCTGGATGGCACCACGTCAGCCTGCGACCGCGCCGACCCGGGTGTCCAGTACGCACTCCGGACGCCATCCACAGGCTGGAGATACGGATCAGCGAATCGAGCTCCGGCATCTGCGCTACTTCCTGGCGCTGGCCGAGGAGTTGCACTTCGGCCGCGCCGCCGGCCGGGTCGGCCGCGGCGAGGCCGACCGCCTGGAGGGGCGCCCCCGACGACCGGGCGGGGTACCCTGCGAATTCGGGGGAAGGGGCAAGTCACGGGCCGGGAGGGAACGTTGGCACGTCGGGAGTTGGATCCGGAGCTGGCCGCACAGGTGCGGGCGGCGTTCGCGGAGTTCGGGAACGAGATCACCCTGCACGGGGACGTGGCCCGCGACGTACGGGGGCGCGACTACGGGCTCGGAGGGCTCCTGGCACTGGTGGAGCAGCGGCCGGAGGCCCCACTGCGGGAGCTGGTCCGCGCCCATGTCCTCGAACTGGTCGTCGCCGTCCAGGGGCCGATGGCGGGAGACGCGGGCTCGCCGCAGGAAACGGCGGCCAGGCTCTACCCGCTGCTCCTGGACGCCACGACCCTCGCCGACCCCGCACACCACCCGCACGCGCTCGAAGTCGCGCCCGGGATCCTGGAGTTCATGGCACTGGAGTCACCCGTCGGCTGGCAGGTGCTGACCGGGGAGGCCGTCGCCGAACTCGGGGACGCGTCGCGGCTGCGCGAGGCGGCGCGCACACGGCTGGCCCGACTGCCCGTGGAGCAGCACGAGTTCCGGTCGACCGGGCAGGGCGGCGGCCTGCACGTCGTCACAGGCGGTTCGGCGCTGACGGGGAGCCGGGTCCTCGTCCTGGACGCCCTCCACCGCGAGGTCACCGGGCGGGAACTTCCGCCGGACGGTGCGGTGGTGGCCTTCCCCACGGCGTTCCGGCTGCTGTTCGCGCCGTTCGACGTCCGGGTACCGGACGTGCTGCAGGCCCTGATCGAGACGGCCGCCCGGGAGTTCGACGAGTCCGCAGCCCCGCTGTCGCGGCACACCTACTGGTGGCGCGGCGGGGAGCTGACGCCGCTCACCGAGGTGGGCGAGGGCGGCCTGCTGGACCTCGTACACGTGGACGAGGTCCTCGCGGCGGTCACCCGGCTGGCCGAGGACCAAGCCGACCTGCCCGGGCCGCGACCGCACCACTACCGCTTCGCGCACCGCCTGCTGCCCTCGCTGGGCCGGCTGGGCGCGGTGCCGGGGGAACGGCTCGACGGCGAGTTGCGGCGGCTCTGGGAGGAGTGCGGTGCGAGCCTGCCGGTCGAGCAGCGGCTGGTGCCGGAGGGCCTCCGGGGCGGGTTCGTCCAGGGCGTGCGGCACCGCATGCTCCTCGTCGCCCTCCCGGTGCCGCGGGCGGCGACGGAGGCCTTCGCGGTGGTGCTGGCCTGGCCGGAGGACGGCTCCCCGCAACGGACCTTCACCCTGGAGTACGCCGTCGACCCGATCACCGGCGAGCGCGGGGCCGTCCTGGGCGAGTGGGAGGCGGCGGGCCGCCACCGCCTGCACCGGACCGGCATGACCGCCGGGGCCCGAGCCTTCCTCCACGCCGTCGTGGCCCTCCTCGACGCGCCGCCGACGAAAGCTGCGACGGAAGCGCCGACGGAAGCGGCGACGGCCGTTCCGCGGACGAAACGGCGCGGTCTGTTCCGCCGTTGAGGCCGCCGCGCCGCGTGGCGGGCGCACCGGGGGTGAAGTGCTCAGGACCAGGCGATCAGTTCGCCGTTCATGGTGAACCCCAAGAAGAGGGAGAGGGTGATCCGGCGACCGCCCTCGAAGCCCCGCACCTGGTGGAAGTTGCGGCAGTCGAAGAAGACGCCTTCGCCGGGCTCCGCCAGGACCGTGGCCGACGGCACGTCCGCGACGACCTCCGGAGCCCAGCCGTAGCCGTCCTTGCGGGTGTCGTCGGCGGGGATCCAGCGGTGGCGCCAGACGGTCAGCGCGCCGCCGTGCTCGGCGACGGCCAGGTGCAGGTTGAAGGCGAGTTGCACGATGGGCTGGTCGTCGAGGTGGCCGGGGAACTCCCGTACCACCTCGTCGTAGTGGATCTTCGAGCCGGTGGGGAACTCGCGGAGGATGCCCACGTTCAGCGGGCGCCCCCCGATGGTCGCGGGGCGCACCGGAATGCCGAGCTCGGCACCCAGCCGCCGCATGAGGGCGACGGCCGGGCCGGGTCCGCCGTAGAGGTCGTGTGCGGCTTTCCGGGCCTGCTCCGCCTTCTCCCAGTAGGCATCCCGGACCCGGCCCTGCGTGTAGTAGTCGTACACCGCCGGGCCGAACTTCAGGATCGGCGGATCGAGGCGCTCCTCGTCGTAGGGCTCGAAATCGGCCCGCTCGATGCGGGCGACGAGGCCTCCCAGGCCGCCCGCGCCGCCCGGATCTCCCGCGTCGCGCAGCTCATCCCGGAGCAGGTCGGGCACCCGGACGATCGCGCAAGTGCCGGCGGCCAGCCGCTGGAGAGGCTCCCGCAGCCCACCCTCCAGGACCGTCTCCGCTCCGAACATCGCCTCGTCGCCGTACCAACTCGGTGCCATGGCAGCAGTGTTCCCCTCGCTGAGGCCGGACGGAAGGGCAGCGGCACGCCTGGAGTCCGCCGGGGCTGTCGCGCAAGGTCACTATCCCTTCGCCGCGGGTCGCGGGCGAGCGTGACCGTCCGGCCGGGTGACAGCGCGGGGCAACGCCGAGCGGTGGCCGACGTGCGGCAGCCCGCGAGGGCACCGGGGCCCGGAGCGGCGCACCGGAGGCCGCTCCCCCGTCACGCGAAATTCACAGACCGGCGTCTACTCGCATAGACGGCGGTGGGCCATCCTGGTCGACGCCGGTGCGCGAAGCCCGCCCCTCGTTCCCCGGGAACCGCGGGCGGTGGTGCCGGACGGATCGGTCGGCCCTCGCGCCGGAGCACTGCCGCGTCACAGCACTGCGTACGACCCCTGTGTCCGAGGCACACCACCCTCACCGGGAGATGCAGATGAAGCCACGCACCGCAGCCACCGTCGTCGCCCTGGCCCTGGCCGGCCTCGCCCTCTCGGCGCCCACGGCCGGCGCCAGCGGCACCAAGCTGTCGCAGTCCGCGGCCGCCGGCCAGTTCGGCAGCGCCGGCATCACGTGGAGCTCCAGCGGGGGCTGCACCACCAGGTCCAACTCCAGCTGCACCTCGTTCGACCAGATCAACTCGGGCACGGTGAGCGCCGTCATCACCCTCAAGCAGGCCAGCGGCTGTGCCATCAACATCACGGGCGGGACCGAGGTGGGCCACGCCTCCGGCACCTACAGCCACTACAACGGCTACAAGGTCGACACCGCCCGCAACTCCTGCATCGACGGCTACATCCAGAACAGCTTCACCTACATCGGTCTCCGGGGCGACGGCTACCCGCAGTGGCAGGCCGCATCGGGCAACCTGTACTGCAACGAGGGCAACCACTGGGACATCCTCATCTACTGACACCGGCCCCGGGTGCCGGATCCCCCACGGGGCGCCGGCACCCGGGAGCACGTCCGGTCCGTGCCGCGAACCGGCCGACGCTCGCGCGATGACAGTCGGTCAACACGGCGCGGTACCGGCATGATTCACCTGGACCCACTCCAACTCCCTTCCACCACAGTCCTGTTACCGCGACGATCCACCCCGGGGTGGAGGAGCCGGGTGGAGACCGGCAGCCCGGAAGTCCACCCGTGCACCGAGGCCGACGGCGCACCGTCCTCCGTACCGTCAGCACCATGACCGGACTCCTGCGCCGCACGGCCGCCGCCGGCGGCACGCTGTTGTCGGCCGCCCTCCTGCTGGCCGCCCTGGCCCCGCCCGCCTCCGCGTCCACGGACGCCGCCCGCGCGGACGCCGCTTCCGCCGAGCTCGACTGGGGCGCCTGCCCGGCCCCGACCCCGAACGCCGACGGCACACCGTTCCCGCGCGACCCGCGCCAGCAGTGCGCACGCCTGCGCGTGCCCCGCGACTACCGGCACCCCGGCGCCGGCACCATCACCCTCACCGTCTCCCGGATCCGCACCGCCGACCCCGCCCACCGCCGCGGCGACCTCGTCGTCGTCCCGGGCGGTCCCGGCGGCCCGGGGCTGGACTACCCGGGGCAGGCCGCCACGTTCCTGCCGCCCGCGGTGCTGCACTCCTACGACCTGATCGGCTTCGACGAGCGCGGCGTCGGCAACAGCACCCCCGTCCACTGCGACCTGCCCGCCGACGAACGCACCGCACTGCTCAACTACCCCTACCCGGCCCCGGACGGCTCGATCACCGCCAACCTCGCCCACGCCAAGGCGGTCGCCGACCGGTGCGCGGCCGGCGCAGGCCCGTACCTGGCCGACATCACCACGGCGAACTCCGCCCGCGACCTGGACCGGATCCGCACCGCCCTCGGCGTACGCCGGATCTCCTACCTGGGCACCTCCTACGCCACCTACCTCGGCCAGGTCTACGCGAGCCTCTTCCCCGCCCGCGCCGACCACGTGGTGCTGGACAGCACGGTGGCCCCCGGCGGAGAGCAGCAGGGGATCGCCCTCTTCAGCGAGGGCGCCGAGGACACCTTCCCGGACCTGGCCGCCTACGCCGCCGCCCGTGACGCCACCCTGCACCTCGGCGCCACCCCCGGCGCCGTGCGCGCCGCCTACCTGCGCCTGGCCGCCGAGCTGGACCGCGCCCCGCTCGACCTCGGCGACGGCCGCACCCTCACCGGCGCCGGCCTGCGCGCCGTGACGTACTCCTCCCTGAGCAGCCCGCGCTACTACCCGCTCGCGGTGGCCGCCTGGCAACTGGCCGCCACCCGTGGCACGACCCCGCCGGCCACCGGCCCCGCCCACGGCTCGCTCCCCCGGGTGATCCCGGACAACTTCGTCTCCGCCCAGGACGCCGTCGTCTGCGACGACTCCTCCTGGCCCCGCGACCCCGCCGTCTACGCGGCCCGCGTCGCCGCCGACCGCGAGCGGTACCCGCTCACCGACGGCATGTCCGGCAACGTCCAGCCGTGCGCCTTCTGGCACTACCGCCCGCACGAGCCCCAGGTGCGCCCCAACCCCGAGGGGCCGCGCGACATCCTGCTCCTGCAGAACCGGCGCGACCCCGCCACCCCCTACTCCGGCGCCCGCCGCACCCTGACGGCCTTCGGCCCCCGCGCCGCCATGGTCACCCTCGACGCGGCCGGACACGGCGTCGACTTCACCGACCCCCGCGTCTCCGTCCCCCTCACCTCCTTCCTCCTCACCAACCGACTGCCGGACCGACTTCCGGACCGACTTCCGGACCGCCTGCCCGACCGGAGCCCCGGAGCCCCGGCCGGGCCCTGACGTGGTGGCCGGGGCGGCCCGGGCCGTCGGGGCCTCGTGGTGGTCAGCGGACGGTGACCTCGATGCTCTGGGAGATGTCGCACCGGTCCCCCTGGTACTTCGGCACGCCGGCACTACAGCTGCCCTCGCCGAACAGCCACGTCAGTGTGGTGGTTCCGGGCGCCAGGGCGCTGTAGGTCAGGTCGAACTCGGAGCCGCAGCCCGCCATGGGCGGGTCCGTCGGGCAGGGGTTGATGACGAAGTCCGGGCCGGGCCGCAGCACGGCGGCGTCGCCCGCCGACGCGAGGTACCAGTTCTTCTGCCGGGCGCCCCCGGTCGTCCTGACGCCGAGCCGCTGTCCGACCGCCAGGGTCACCGTGCTGGGCGGGTACGGGGCGGTGGCTTCCCCCGCCTCGGTGGGGAGGCGCACCTCCACCTGCGGTCGGGTGGCGGTCGCGGCCGTGGTGCCGGCCGGACCGGGGTCGGACCACCAGCCGCCGAGGTAGGAGGCGAGCAGCAGGGCGCCGGCCAGGAGTGCCACCACGGCGGCGGTGAGGGTCCGGCGCATCAGTTGCCCTCCTCCCTGACCCGGCGGCGCATGGCGACCAGGAGCGCCACCTCGGCCAGCCAGCGGGCGAACAGGACCTCGCGCCCGAGGTCCGCCCCGCCGGCCGCGGCCGCGCGCAGCCAGCCGCGCACCAGCTCCGCCGGTTCCCGGCCGATCACCGGCTCGGGCAGGTCGAGCGCGCCGGCGAAGCCGCCGGCGCGGACGTACTGGGCCAGGACGCCCAGCGGGTCGGGGCCGATGCCCAGGGCCTCGGCCTGGTAGGAGGCGGCGATCGCCGCCTCGCCGAAGAGCACCCGGCGCGGGACTCCGTCGATCAGCAGGCCGCGGGTGAGGGCGGCCTCGACGTCGTAGCCGCTCGTCAGCTCGGTGTCCGGAAGGATGTCGGTCATTTCGGCAGCTCCACGCCGTAGGGCCGGTTGATGTTCGCCGTGTCGGTGAGGCCGCCGTCGTTCAGGTGGTTGTGGATGAACTGGTCTTCCGTCACCCACACCGACTGGCCCCACGGGTTGTAGACCTGCAGCCGGTCGCCGTCCCGGGCCACGATCACCATCTGGTGGTAGCCGCCGTCCTTGCCGGCCGCCTTGCTGGCCTCGTCGAAGGCGCAGAACGGCACCGGCTTGCCCTCGTCCAGGGCCTTCTCGATCCGGGTGACGGCCGCGCGCCGGTCGTCGTCGGTTTCCAGGTTGACGTACTCGTAGGTCGAGCCGGTGGCCTTCCCGAGGTTCTGGTCGGCGAGGAAGGTGTTGCCCTTCACGCCGAGACCGCTGTCCTTCTCCGGGTAGACCTTCTGGTTGCCGTCGGCCAGCTGGCCCTGCTGGTACTGGCCGATGAAGAGCTGCTGGAGGCGCTGCTTGAAGTACTCGGGCGAGTCGGATCCCGGTACGTCGGTCATGTTGCCGGTGGTGAGCTGGAGCATCGTCACCGGGTCGAGTTTGAGACTCGCGACCACCGTGGAGGCCGCGACGCAGTCGCCGACGTTGCGCTGGCTGTAGACGTCGTAGCCGTCGAGGATCTCGGCGCCCCTGTAGGTCAGCCTGGTCGCCTGGGTGGTGGACTCCTCCTGCAGGGCGTCCGAACCGAGCGCCGGAACCAGGTGCTCGGACAGCCAGCCCGGGTCGTCGCCGTGGGGGTGGATCAGCGCGTCGAACCGCTGGACGTCGGCGACCGAGTGGCCGGCCGCCAGGGCCTTCCAGAGGTAGGCGGCCTCCTCCGGTGACTTCGCGCCGGACAGGAGGTTCTGGAAAGCGAGTTGGTCGGCGCCGTTCATCACGGACATGAACTGCTTGGCACGGTCGAGCTGACCGACCGTCAGGATGTAGTCGCCGTCCACAGCGCCGCCGGGACCCTTCTCGTTCGCCAGCACCAGCGCCGCGAGGGGATCGATCGGCCCCTGTCCGGCGCGTTCGGTGCGGGCCCTGGCGGCGAGCTGGTTGAGCATGCTCGCGGCGCGGGTTCCGCAGCTCTCCGCCCGTTGGGCGGCCGAGATCCTGGTTCCCACGGCCGTGTTGGCGGGTTCGATGGCGGCGATGGCCTTGCCCATGTCGAAGGCGTCGTGGGCGACCGAGTTCCGCACGCTCTCCAGGGCGGTCATGCCCTGCGCGTCGGTGCTCTGGGCTCCTTCCAGACTGTCCGCCCAGGCGTTGAGCTCGGTGGCGGCCTCCTCCAAGGACTTCTGGGAGACGGCCAGTTCGTTCGCCAGCGCCCGGATGGACTGGGCGGCGTTCTCGGCGACCGAGCCGGTCCAGGCGTTCGGCAGCCGGTTGTCGGCGACCTGCCCGAGGTCGGTGGACGCCTTGGCGTAGGACTTGGCGGTCGCCGCGTACGCCTTGGCCCGCTCACGGATCACGCCCGGGTTTCCGGCCGGCCCGGCCACGGCCAGGGCCTTGTCGATCGCGCCGAGCAGGGCGGCACCGATGAAGAGACCGGAGCCGGGGTGGGTGATGGACTGCTGCGCCTTCTGCAGGTCCGCGATTTTGCTCATCGGGACTGCGCCGGGGTCAGCGACGCGACGGCCATCGTCTCCGCCGCGCGGTAGTTGGCGCTGGTGGCCGCCATCTTCTGGACCAGTTCCGCCACTGCGCGCTGGGTCACGTGCAGTTCCTGGCTCCAGTTGCCGTCGAAGCCCGCCCACGCCTGGTCCACGCCGAACTCGCCGAAGTCGGCGCCCTGGTAGACCTTCTGCGCGGTGTAGGCCTGGTTGGCCGAGTCCAGGTCGGTCGCGACGTTGTCGAGCCCCGCGGTCACGTGGTCCAGCGCGTCGGGTTGGACGGTGTACCCCACCGAGTCGGGCATCGGCTGCTCTCCCCCAAGAAGCTCCACTGCCCGCCGTGATCGGACGAGCACAGTCGACGAGGATAGACGCCGCCGAGGGGGTGCCGGTTGCGGGGGCGACCCAGGCCGTCCGGACCTAGCCGAACGACGTGGTGACGGTGTGGTGGACCCGGGCGATCTCGGACTCCCAGTCGAGGACGGCGCGGGCGGGGACCAGGATGACGTGTTCGACGCCGACGTCCGCGAACTCGGCCAGCCGCTCGCGCAACGCCCGGTCGCCGCCGACGGCGTAGACGTCGCGGCTGGTGCAGCCCTGCTTGTGGGCCGAGACCTCGGCATCCAGCTCGCGCCGGAGCTCGGGGGTGTCGATGGCGGGCGGCACGTAGACGAGCTGCACCGCGCGGGTGATGTGCTCGGTGCGGCCGAGGCGCTGCCGCTCCTCGTCGAGGACCTCCAGGCGCCGGCGGTACTCGGCCGGGGTGATGAACGCGGGGACCCAGCCGTCCGCGAGGGCGGCGACGCGCCGTACGGTCCGCTCCCGGCCTCCGCCCAACCACACGGGCGGCACCCCGGCCGGGCCGCTGCCGCTGGATTCCCCGGCGGACTCCCCGACGAGGCGGCGCAGACGGCGCAGGATGTCCTCCAGGGCGGCGGCGGCTTCGGCGGGGTTCCGGATGAGGGCCTCGCGGGGGCCGCCGATGCCGAGCTGGGCGACGAACCGGCCGTTGGACCGCCGGTACAGGTCGGTCAGTTCGCGGACCACGGCGGACGGTTGCAGGCCGGCGGCGACCAGGACGTGCGGACCGAACGCCAGGGCGGACGTCCGGTGGGCCACTTCCCGTGCCAGCTCCAGCGGCGGGGGCATGCCGTCCCCGTTGTTGTTGTAGAACCAGAACGAATCGAATCCGTACCGCTCCACCGCGTCGAGCAGTTCCCACAAGTGGTCCCGCGTCACATCGTGACGCAACGAGGTGCCGAAACAGAAGCCGAATTGCAGGCCCATGAGACCTCCCTGTCGAGATTTTGCCCACCGGGCACGGCCGCCCACCGGGCAGGTGTTCGATGAATTGGCAGGAGTAGCCGAATACCGACTTCAGGTCCGCGATCCACAGGATTTATCCGCCCCTGTCGAACCCCGTCGGAATAAGGGGTGTACACGCTTCGTGCGCACTCGACGAAGCGGATCCGGTGCACCTTCGCCCGGAACGTACCACAGCGGTCAATCCTTCGAGAAGTGCGCCAATCCGGGCCGGAGGCTGGTTTATCGAGCCATGTAACAGTCTTCAACCGACCTTCGCAAGGTCCACAGGTTTCACCCAAATCAACGGTGCGATTCGCCCCGAACTGCACCCTCGCACGGACCCCGAGGTGGCGGAAGCGCCGGCGGAAGCACCGGATCCGGTGTCGGGAGTGACGGGCGCGGCCCTGTGTCCGGAAAATCCCCCGCGCCGCACCCACCAAAACGAGACAATCTCTTTGCCTGTTCTTGAAAAACTCCCAGGAGACACACAGACTCATTTCGTGAACGGACCCCGGCAGGCCGGAGGTCCGACCCGGGGCACCGATCCCCGAGGGCGCCGACCGCACCTCCAGGCACGCGCCCCGGTTCCCCTCCCAATTCGCCGTCGCCGGCATCCGCCCGTTCACGGGCGAACTCTCCGACTTTGCAGAGCCCCGTGCCCGGATGGCCGCACAGCCGCATTCTTCCCCTCGACACCCCGCACTCGGGCCACCGGCCGAGTTTCGCCAGCACGTACGGAAGGGGCAACCGAAGTGAACAGGAGCGACCTGGTCCCGGATTCGGGTCCGGCCGCGGATGCCGAATTCGCACTCCCGCTCTCGGCCCCGGAGTTCGGCATCTGGCTCACCTGTCGGGACCAGCCGGAGTCCTTCAACATCCACCGCGTCTGGGAGCTGCGCGGGCAGCTCGACGAGCAGGCCCTGAAGGACGCGGTCGAGGAGACCGTCGCCCGGCACCCCGTGTTCGCCCGCCGGATCGTCGACGAGGACGGCGTGCCCTCCTGGGTTCCCGGCGCGCCGCGGCCGCGATGGACCGCGGTGGACGCCGCCGCGACGGCCGACGCGGCGCCCTGGGCGCCCCTCGGGCGCCACCGGTTCGACCTGAGACGAGACTGCCCCGTCCGCGTCGACCTGTTCCGGCACCGACCGGACCACCATGTGCTCTCCCTCCTGGTGCACCACATCGCGTGCGACGGGGCGTCGTTGGAGAACGTGCTGGCGGAGATCGGCACCGCGTACGACGCCCGCACCGCCGGCGGGCTCCCCTTCACACCTCGACCGGCACCGGCACCGGCACCACCCATGACAGCGGCCCCGCCCACGACACCCGACCCGCCCGCGCCGGTAGCACCCTCCCGCTTCTGGCCCCTCGAACTGGCGGACGCCCAGTGGCCGGAGGCCCTGCCGCGCACCCCGGGCCCCCGGACGGCCGAAGCCGACGTCCTGGTGGTCCCGCTGCCCCCGGCCGAGGCCGACGCGATGCGCGCGGCGGCCCGCCGCCTGCGCGTCACCCCGTACGTCATGGGACTCGCCGCCCTCTACGCGGCGTTCGCGACGCAGGGCAACGCCCCCGACGTCATGGTCGCCACACCCTTCGCCTCCCGGACACCGGCCACCGTGTCGCTGGTCGGCTGCTTCGCGCGGATGGTGCCGCTGCGCCTGCGGTGGCCCTCGGGAGCCTCCGGCGCCGAGCTCTGCGACGGTGTGCGGCGGACCGTCGCCGAGGCGTTGTCCCACGCGCACGAGCCGATCCACGAGAGCGCGGACCTCTTCGACGCCGCGGCACCCGGACTCACCGTCAGTTTCCAGATGCGGGACCCCCTCCCGGGGCCGGCGCTCGGCGGGCTCACCGTCCGCGCGATGGAAGCGGTGCGGGCGACGGGCAGCGCGCCCGGGGCCGAAGCGGTGCGTGAGCCGGCGGTGGCACCCGTCGCGGGCGCACCGGAGGCGCCCCCAACGACCGCAACGACCGAAACGGCCGGTACGACCGAGGCCTCCGGAGTCCCCGGAGCCGCTCCCCCGGCCGGGTCTCCCGCCGCGACGAACGGCCTCACTCGTTTCGACCTCGAATTCGACCTCTGCTTGCGGGCGGACGACGCCTCGGTGACCGTGACGCGCCGGACGCACGGCGGCACGACCCACCCGGCCGCCGCCGAACTGCTCGCCGTCTACCGCCGGGTCCTGCTCGCCCTCGCCCGCGACCCCGGGTCACCGCTGCCCCGCTCGACGAGCGCGGCGACGCCGTCCCTGATCGTCGCGCCGACCGATCCGTCGGAGCGCGCGCAGCCCCTCATGGACCGGTTCGACGCCTGGGTGCGCGCACAACCCCGGCGGCCGGCGGTGCGGTGCGGCGACGACCTCCTCACCTTCGCCGGCCTGGACCGCGAGGTCGCCCGGCTGGCCGCCGCCCTGCGCCGCCACGGCGCGGGCCCGGGCACGGCGGTGGGCGTCCTGCGCGAGCGGGGCGTCGCCCTGGTCGCGTCCGTGCTGGCGGCGTGGCGGGTGCGGGCCCATGTCGTCGCCCTCGACCCGTCCCAGCCCGACTCCCGTCTCGCGTACGTCGTGGCGGACACCGGCACCCGGGTCGTGCTGTGCGATCCCGCGTCGCGCCACCGGCTCGACGCGTCGCTCACGATCGTCGACGAGGACGCGCCCGGCGAGGCCCCGGAGACCGAGGACGCACACGCCGAGGCCCCGGACACCGAGGGTCCGGACACCGGAGCCCCGGACACCGGAGCCGCCCGCCCCCACGACCTGGCGTACGTCCTGCACACCTCGGGCACCACCGGCCGCCCCAAGGGCGTCCTGGTCGAGCACCGGGGCCTCACCGTCCTCGTCGACGCCCAGCCGGCGGGAACCGGGGCCGCCAGGGTCGGCGTCACCGCCGCCGTCTCCTTCGACGTCTTCTTCCAGCAGCTCCTCTACCTCTTCCGGGGCAGCTGCCTGGTGGTCGCCGACCAGGCCACGTACCGCGATCCGCAGGCGCTGGTGGGGTGGATCGAGCGCAACGACGTGCGCCTGCTCAGCACCTCGCCGTCGATGTTCGCCGCCATGCGCCCCTTCGGCGTGGAGGAGATGTTCCGGCGCACCGGCCTGGAGCTGGACTTCGGGGGCGAGGCGGTCGACGCCACGACCTGGCGCCGGCTGCGCGAGCTGGGTGTCAGGGGATCCAACGGCTACGGTCCGACCGAGGTCACGATCCAGACCACGTGGTGCGGTTTCGACGAGTACGGGACCCCCAGCATCGGCCGGCCCCTCGACGGCACCTCGGCCTACGTCCTGGGCGCCGACCTCCGCCCCGTACCGGTCGGCTCCCGCGGCGAGCTGTACCTCGCGGGTCCGCTGGTCACCCGCGGCTACCTCAACGCCCCCGCCCTCACGGCCGAGCGCTACCTCCCGGACCCCTTCGCCCCGGCACCCGGCGCCCGGATGTACCGCACGGGGGACCGCGTCACCCTCGGCGCCGACGGACACCTGATCTACCACGGCCGGACCGACCACCAGCTGAAGGTGCGCGGCCAGCGGGTCGACCCGTACGAGGTGGAGGAGGTGCTGCGCGGCGCGGCGGGCGTCCAGGACGCCTACGTGGCACGCCGGGGCCCGATCGGCACGGCGGGGCTCCTCGCCTGGGTCACCCCCCGCCGTCCCGGGCCGGTTCCGGTGCCGGGGGAGCTTCGCGGCCTCGCGGCCCGGCGACTGGCGCCCGCCGCGGTGCCCGCGCACATCGAGGTCGTGGACGCGTTCCCGCTCACACTCAGCGGAAAGGTCGACGAGCGTGCCCTGCCCGTGCCCGCGCCGGTGCGGCCACCGGACGGCGGCGCGGACCCCGTCGTCCGGCTCTGGGCGCTGACGCTCGGCCGCCCGCCCGCCTCGAACGGGGACAACTTCTTCTCCTGCGGGGGGAGTTCGCTGGACGCCGCCCGGCTCGTCGCCGATGTCAACCAGGAGTGCGGGGTGCGCGCCGACCTCGCCTCGTTCTTCGGCGACCCCACCCCGGAGGGGTTGCGGCACCTGATCGCGCGGGCCGTGCCCGCCGGCGGCGAGAGCCCGTCCACCGCCGCGCCCGTCGGCCTGTCGGCCGCCCAGCGACGGCTCTGGCTGCTGCACCGGGCGGAGCCGGACAGCCACGAGTTCACCGTCTACTGGGCGCTGCGGCTGAGCGGTCCGCTGGATCCCGCGCGTCTGGAGGCGGCCTGGCGCGACGTGCTCGCCGCCCACCCCGAGACGCGGCTGCGGGTCATCGACGACGACATGGCCCCCGGGCGCGGGCAGTGGCCCCTCTCGGCGTTCACCGTGAGCGTGCGGGACGTGCCCGGGCACGCCCTGGCCGAGCACCTGCGGCGCCTGGCCCACCGGCCCTTCGACCTGTTCGAGGAGCCCTTGGTCGAGCTGCGGGTGCTCCGGACCGCCCCCGGGGAGCACGTGCTGGTCTTCGTCGGCCATCACCTCGTGCTCGACCGCCGCTCCACGGAGCTGATCACCGAGCAGCTGCTGAACCGGCTGGCCGGCGGCCCGGCGCTCCCGCCCGCCCCGGCGGTCGCCGTCCCCGGACCCTCGCCCGCCGAGGCCGAACGGCTGCGCCGGTTCTGGGCCGAGGAGCTCGCCGGCGTCTCCGCCACCTCGCCGGTCGCCCTCGGCGGGCCCCGGCCGGGCCCGCACCGACGCGCCGCGGCGACGGTCGGCGTCCCGCTGGACGCGGCGCAGTGGCGGCGCGTGACGGAGGCTGCGCGGACGCACCGCACCACCGTCCTCGTCCTCGTCCTGTCGGCGTTCGCGGTGGCGGCCGACCGGTACGGCGCGGCGGGCGACGTCCTGGTCGGTACCACCATGGACGTCCGGCCGCCCGGCTTCGGCGAAGCCGTCGGCCTCTTCGTCAACCCCGTACCGGTACGGCTGCGCCCCCGCCCCGGCGCCACCGCCGGCGAGACGGTCGCCCAGGCGCACGCGGCCCTCCTGCGGGCGCACGCGCACCGCGCGCACCCCTTCGACGAACTCGTCAGGGAGCTCGGCCTGCGGGCCGCTCCCGGGCAGGCCCCCCTGTTCCAGGTGCTGGTCGACCACGAGCAGCCGGCCACGGCGACGGCCACGCCGCCCGGCGTCCGCGCCCACCCGGTGGAGATCCCGCCGGCCATCGCGAAGTACGAGGTCGAGATCCTGCTCCGGGAGACGCCCGACGGCGCCCGGCTGGACGTGCTCCACCGCACCGACCGGTGGACGGCGGACCAGGCCTCGCACCTGGCCGAGCGGATCCGCGGGGCGCTGCTCGCGCTGGCGGCCGAGCCCTCCGCACCGGCCGCACTCCCCGCGGCGCTGGACCCGGGGCGCCTCCCCCTGGCGTGGGGGCGGGGCCCGGAGCCGTCCGCGCCCGTGGTCCCGGTGGGCGAGCTCATCGCCCGGATCGCCCGGGAGTCGCCGGACCGGCCCGCCGTGGTCGCCGGGGGCGAGCAGGTCACGTACGGGCGGCTGCGGGCCGATGCCCTGGACCTCGCCGCCCGGCTGACCGCCCGGGGCGCGGGCCGGGGCGCCCGGGTGGCGGTGCTGACCGAGCGGTCCGCGGGCCTGATGACCGCACTGCTCGGCACGAACTTCGCCGGTGCCGCGTACGTCCCGCTCGATCCCCGGCACCCCGACACCCGGATGGCGGCGTGCCTGGCCGACTGCGGGGCCCGCGCCATCGTCACCGACGCGGCCATGGCCGGGCGGGCGGCGTCGTTCGGGCTGCCCCTCGTCTCCCTCCGGGCCGAGCCGGGGACCGGCCTCGGTGCCGAGCCCGCCGTCCCCGTCCCGCCCGGCCCGCACGACCCCGCCTACGTCATCTACACCTCCGGGACGACCGGGCGGCCGAAGGGCGTGGTGATCGAGCACGGCACGCTGGCCGCCTCCACGGCCGCCCGCCGCACCGTCTATCCGGGGCGGCCGGTCTTCCTGCTGCTCTCGCCCGCGGCGTTCGACTCGGCCGCGGCCGGCATCTGGGGAACGCTGTCGGCCGGTGGCCGCCTGGTCGTCGCGAGTGACGACGAGGTCCGCGACCCCGAGGCCCTGGTCGCCCTGATCACCCGGCACCAGGTCACCCGGCTGCTGTGCGTGCCCTCGCTCCACGCCCTGCTGCTCACCGCCGCCGACCGGGCCGGCCCCGACGCGGTGCGGAGCCTGCGCGAGGTCGTCACGGCCGGGGAGCCGCTCCCGGACGAGCTGCTGCGGCGTCACTTCGCCGTCCTGCCCCGGGTGGCGCTGGTGAACGAGTACGGGCCCACCGAGGCCACCGTCTGGGCGAGTTACCGCCGCTACCACGGGCCGGAGGCCGTCGACATCGGCGGCCCGGTGCCGGGCTACCGCCTCTACGTCCTGGACCACGCCCTGCGCCCCGTCCCCCCGGGGGTCGACGGCGAACTGTACGTCGGCGGCGCGGGTGTCGGCCGGGGGTACGTCGGCCGGCCCGCCGAGACGGCCGGCGCCTTCCTGCCCGACCCGTTCGGCGGCGAGCCGGGGGCCCGGATGTACCGCACCGGCGACCGGGTGCGGTGGCAGGCGGCGGGGGCGCTCGCCTTCGTCGGCCGGCTGGACGACCAGATCAAGATCCGTGGCCACCGGGTGCAGCCCGCCGAGGTGGAGGCGGCGCTGCGCGGCGCCGAGGGCGTCCGGGAGGCGGCCGTGGTCGCCGACGGCGGCGCCCGCCTCGTCGGCTTCGTCACCGGCGAGGGACGGCCGGACGCCGTGCGGCGCGAAGTCGCCGGGCTGCTACCGGAGTTCATGGTCCCCGCCGTGGTCCACGAGCTGGCGCGGCTGCCGGTCACCCCCAACGGCAAGGTGGACCGGCGGGCCCTGGAGCAGGAGGCGGCCCGGCGCCGGGCCTCGGCGCCCGCCCGGCCCACCGGGGACGTTCCGCCCGGGCACGCGGCGGTCACCGCGGCGTGGCGGGAGGTCCTGGACGTGGTCGACGTCCCCGGCGACGTCAACTTCTTCGACCTCGGGGGGCATTCGCTGCTGGTGCCGGCGCTCCAGGAGGCGTTGCACCGGCACACCGGCGTCCGGCTGCCGATCCTCGACCTCTTCCGCCACAGCACCGTCGCCGACCTCGCGGCCCGGCTGGCCCCCGCGACGACGGACGCGCCGCCCACGCCGCCCGCCCCCGGCGCGGAACCACCGCCCGCAGCCGGTTCGTCCCGTCGCCGACGCGGCGACGCGGCCCGTACGCTCCGCGACCGCCGCGCCCAGGAGGCCGACCGATGAACCGCGACCGTTCCCTCGACATCGCCGTGACCGGCATGACGGGGCGCTTCCCCGGAGCGGCCGATCCGGCGCAGCTGTGGCAGGCCCTGCGCGACGGGCGGGTGCTGACCCGGCGTCTGAGCCGGGAGGAGCTGGCGGCCCGTGGCGTCCCCGCGTCCCTCGCCGACGACCCGGCCTACGTCCCCGTCCACGGGTCGCTCGACGATCCCGACCGCTTCGACCACGAGTTCTTCGGCGTCAGCCCCCGCGAGGCCGGGCTGACGGACCCCCAGCACCGGCTGCTGCTGGAGTGCGCCTGGGCCGCCCTGGAGGACGCCGGCCACAGCGTCACGGCCGGCGACGGGCTGCGGACGGCGGTGTACGCGGCCGCCAGCGGCAGCGGTCATCTGCGGGCGCTCCTGGCCTCCGGCTCGCTGGCGCCCCCGGAGTTCGAGGAGGCGCTCCTGGTCAACGAACGCGACTTCCTCGCGACGCGCATCGCCTACAAGCTGGGGCTGACCGGGCCCGCGCTCACCGTCCTCACCGCCTGCTCCTCCTCCCTCGTCGCGGCCCACCTGGCCGTCCAGGCGCTGAACAACGGGGAGTGCGACCAGGCCCTGGTGCTCGCCGCGTCGGCCAACGCCCCCCAGGCAGGGCACCTGCCCATGGCGGGCGGAGTGATGTCGCTCAGCGGGCACTGCCGCCCCTTCGACGCCTCGGCGGACGGCACCCTCGGCGGCTCGGGGGCGGTGGGCGTCGTCCTGCGCCGCCACGAGGACGTGGCGGACGGCCCGCTCCCCCTGCACGGAGTACTGCTGGGCTCCGCCGTCAACAACGACGGCACCGCCAAGGCGGGCTTCCTCGCGCCGTCGGCGGCGGGCCAGGAGCAGGTGATCCGCGCCGCGCTCGCCGCCGCCGACGTCGACGCCGCGTCGGTCGGCTACCTGGAGAGCCACGGCACCGGCACCCGCGTCGGCGACCCCATCGAGTGGTCCGCCGCCTCGGCGGTGTACCGATCGCTGGGTGCCGCCCCCGGCAGCATCCCGGTCGGCGCGCTCAAGGCGACCATCGGCCACCTCGACGCCGCCGCCGGACTCGCCGGACTGGTGAAGGCGCTGCTGGTGCTCCGGCACGGGTACGTGCCCGCGCTTCCCGGGCTGAGCCGGGCCAATCCGCTGCTGGAACGGGAGGACTCGCCGCTGTCGCTGCCGACCGAGGGCGGCGCGTGGCGCGGCCCGCAGCCTCGCCGTGCCGCGGTGAGCTCGTTCGGCGTGGGCGGAACCAACGTGCACATGCTGGTGGAGCAGCCTCCGGAGCCGGCCGCCGCACCGCCCGGGCCGCCGTCCGGGCGGGAACGGCTGGTGGTGCTCTCCGCGAAGGACCCGCAGGCCCTCGCCCGCATGCGGGAGCGCCTCGCCGCGCACCTGGAGGACACCGGGGCCGCGCCCTCGCCGGCGGATGTCGGCCGGACCCTCACCCGGCGATCGGTGCTCCCGTACCGATCCTCGGCGGTGGGCGCGAGCGTGGCCGAGGTCGTGGCGGCACTACGGGCCCCGGCCGAGGCGGCACCGGAGCCCGCGGCGCACCCCGCCCCGGCGCTGCTGCTCTTCCCGGGACAGGGGACGCAGTTCCCCGGCATGGCGGCGCCCTTCGCCGACGCCCTGCCCCCGTTCGCCGCCGCGCTGGACGCCTGCCTGGCCGCCTTCTCCCCCGAACTCGCCCGCGAGGTGGGCGAGGCGCTGCACGACGCCGCCTTCCCCGCCGAACGGCTCGCCCGGACGGCACTCGCCCAGCCCGCGCTCTTCGCCGTCGAGTACGCCTGCGGGACGGCGCTGCTCGCCCTGGGCCTGACGCCCTGCGCGCTGCTCGGGCACAGCCTGGGGGAGATCACGGCCGCGACCCTGGCCGGCGCGCTCACCCTCGACGCCGCGGCCCGTCTCGTGACACGCCGGGCCCTGCTGATGCAGGACTGCGCCCCGGGCGCGATGGTCTCCCTGGCCTGCGGCGAGGCCGAGGCCCGGACCCTGCTGGCCGAGACCGGCACCGCGCTGAGCGTCGCGGCGGTCAACGCCGCCACGAGCACCGTGCTCGCCGGATCCACCGAGGCGGTGGCCGCCTTCCGGGAGCGGATCGGCGGCCGGGTCGCGGCCAGGGTGCTGCGGTCGTCCCGCGCCTTCCACTCCCCGCTGATCGAACCGGCGGCCGAGGCGCTGCGGGGCACACCGACGGCCGCCGAGGTGCGCCCCGCCGCCCTGCCGTGGATCGAGAACACGGAGGGACAGCTGCTGCCCGAGGGCTCGCCCACCGACCCCGGCCACTTCGCCCGGGCCGCCCGCCGGCCGGTGCGCTTCGCGGACGCGCTGGCGACGGCCCGGGCGAAGTTCCCCGACGCCGTCGCGATCGAGGTGGGGCCCGGCCGGGTACTGAGCGGCTTCGCGGAGGCCGCCGGGCTGCCCGCGATCCCGCTGCTGGGCTCCTCGCGGCCGGCCGCCGCCGCTCCGGAGCAGGACCGGGCCGCTCCCACCGCCCGCCCGGTGCTGGCGGCGATCGGCCGGCTGTGGTGCTCCGGCCTCCCCCTGGACCTCTCGCCGCTCCAGGCCCCGGGGCGCTCCGTCCCGCTGCCGACCTATCCGTTCCACGGCCCGCGCCATCCGGTGCCGACCGCCCCGGCGCCCGGACCACCGCCCGGGCCGCCCGCCCCGGCTGTCGGCACCGCCGGAGCGGCGGACCGGGGCGACGCCGGGGCCGGGGAAGCGGTCGACCCGGTCGCGGACGACCCCGTCGCGATCCTCCGCGCCCTGTGGACCGAACAGCTGGGGGTGACCGACGTGCCCGACACGGCCGACTTCTTCCACTTGGGCGGTGACTCGCTCACCGTGGCCCGGCTGGCGCGCGGGATGAGCCGCCGGTTCGGCGTCGACGTCCCCGTCGGCGAGCTGTTGCGGGCCCGGTCCATCGGGCTCCAGTACGGGCTGGTGGAGCGCTTGATCGCCCAGCAGATCCTCGACGAGGCCGGGGAGGAGCTCGGATGACCGCCTCGCCCCTCGACCGGCTCACCCCCGGGCAACGCGCCGAACTGGCCGCCCGGCTCCAGGGGCGCGGCCGCCCGGCCTCGCCGCCGGCGGCTTCCGCACCGTCACCGGCGAGTCCGGAACCGGCGCTCCCGTCCCTCCCGCGGGCCGTGGCCGGAAGCCATCCGCTCTCGGTCACCCAGTACCGGATGTGGCTCGCCGAGCAGGCGTCCCCCGCCGCGTCCGCGGCCTACACCGTGCCCCTGGCCCTCGGGCTCGCGGGCCCGCTGGACATCGGCCGGCTCCGCACCTGCCTGGACGCCCTGGCCGGCCGCCACCTGGCCCTGCGAGCCCGTTTCGTGCAGGAGAACGGGGTGCCCCGGCAGCGGTTCGACCTGCCCTCCCGCATCCCGCTGGAGGTGCGGGAGGTGCCCTCGGGAGCGCCGGAACGGGACCGGGCCCTCGACGCCGAGGCGGCGCGCCCGTTCCGCCTGGACCGGCCGCCGTACGTCCGTGCCGTCCTGCTGGCCCAGGGACCACGGCAGCACACCCTCCTCCTGACCTTCCACCACGCCGTCTGCGACGGATGGTCGTTGGGGGTGCTGATCGACGACCTGCTGGACGCGTACGCCACCGGGGACGGCCCCGGCTCCGCCCGTCCCGCGCCAACCGCCCAGCACCTCGACTACGTCCGCTGGGAGCAGTCGCCGGACGGGCGGGCCGCGCTGGCCGCCCACGCCGCCCACTGGACCCGCTCCGGCGCCCGCGCCGACGACGGAGCCGAACTCCCCTTCGCCGTCGACCCGGCCGCCACGGACCCGGCCGTCACGGACGCGGCCGCCATGGACGCCGCCACCACGGACCCGGTCACCACGGATCGGCCCGCCCGGATGCCGCACGCCGAGCTGACGCTGCCGCCGGACCTCACCCGGCAGGTCCACGAGTTCGCCCGGCGGCACGCCTGCACGCCGCACGCGGTGTGGCTCGCCGCGTTCGCGGCCACCTGGAGCGCCGTCACCGGCACCCGGACGGCCTCCGTGAGCGTTCCCACCGCCAACCGGACGGCGGAGCGCTACGACCTCACCGTGGGCGCCTTCGTCTCCGCGATGCCCCTCGCCCTGCCCCTGCCGCCCGCGCTGGGCTTCGCCGCGCTGGCCCGGCGGACCGGCGAGCGGCTCCTGACCGGCTCGCAGCACCCGACCCTCCCCCTGACCTCCGACGACACCGCCGTGCCCGTACCCGCCGCCGCCTTCGTCCTGACCCACGAGGACAACCGGCCGCGCCCGGCCGGCCCCCTCACGGTCACCCCCCTGCCGGTACGCGTCCAGGGCGACCAGGGCGCGCTGACCGTGCAGCTGACGGACCACGCCGACACCGCCGCCGTCCGGCTGACCGGCTCCCCGCAGCACTACACCGACGCGGCCCTCGCCCGGCTCGGGCGGGCCTACCGACGCTGCCTCACCACCGTGCTCGCCGCCCCCGACGCGCCGTTGGCCGCGCTGGACGCACGCGACCCGGCGGAGCGCGCGGCCATCGCGGCCGCCTCGACGGCACCGCCCGCGGCCGGGGCCCGCCTGCCCTACGACGCCTTCGCGGACTGGGCGCGGCGCACCCCCGAGGCGTTCGCCGTCCGGGACGCCACCGGCGGTCCCCTCACCTACCGGGCGCTGTACGAGCACACCGAGCGGGCGGCGGCCCGGCTGTCCCTGGCCGGGGTCGGCCCCGGCTCGGCGGTGGCCCTGGAGGTACCGGCGGGCGCCGACTACCCGACGCTGGCCCTGGCGGTCTGGCGGCTCGGCGGCTGGATCATCGCGCTGCGCCCCGACGACCCCGTGGAACGCCGCCGCACCCTGCTGCGCAGCGCCCGGGCGGACTTCCTCGTCCGCACGGCCGACGCCCCCGGGCACGATGCCGACGGGGACCGTGCCGACGGGGACGGACCCGAGGACGACGGTACCGAGGACGACGGTGCCGACGGCGGCGCGCCGGGGAGGGCCCTGCGGACGATCCGGCTCCCCCGAGGGGGCACGCGGGAACTCCCGGCCACCGGGGCGACGGTGCCGCCCGTGGCCCGCACGGGCCCGCAGGACCTGGCCTACGCGGTGTTCACCTCGGGCACGACCGGTACGCCCAAGTGCGTCCCGGTGCCGCTGGGGGCGCTGGCCAACGAACTCGCCTGGCGCCGCGAGGCGATCGGCCTCGCCGCCCCCGACCGGGTGCTCCAGACCATTCCCCTGGTCTTCGACCCGTCGCTGTGGCAGTGCTTCGGACCGCTGGTCGCCGGGGCCGGCGTGGTCTTCCCCGGCGTCGACCTCGGGGCGCGTCCGGCGGCCCTGGTGGAGGCCGCCCTGGAACACTCCGCGACCGTGGTCGACGTCGTCCCGTCGCTGCTCGCGGCCCTGGACGACGAGGACCTGCGCCGGCTGCCGGCCCGGGTCGTCTTCTGCGGCGGGGAGGCGCTGCCCTCGGCGCAGGCCGACCGCTACCTGCGCGTCGGCCGCGGTGAACTGCGCAACCAGTACGGGCCGTCCGAGGCCTGCATCGACGCCACGTCGTACCGGTGCGTGCCGGGGGCCGAGGGCGGCACCGCCCCCGTGGGCCACCCCGTCTCCGGCGTGCGCCTGCACATCCTCGACGGCGCGCTGCGTCCGGTGCCGATCGGCGTCACCGGCGAGCTGTACATCGGCGGCACCGGGGTGGCGCGCGGCTACCGGGACCGTCCGGCCGAGACGGCGGCCCGCTTCCTGCCCGACCCGGCCGGTCCCCCGGGCTCGCGGATGTACCGCACCGGGGACCTGGTGCGGTGGAACCCCGACGGGAGCGTGCAGTTCGTCGGCCGCAGCGACAACCAGGTCAAGGTGCGCGGCCACCGGGTGGAGTTGGAGGAGGTGGACCGGCACGTCGTGGACGCGCCGGGGGTGCGGGAGGCGGCCACCGTCGTCGTCGGGGAACGCGTCAGCCGCCTGGTGGGCTTCGTCACCGGCGAGCCCGCCCCGGACCCGGCGGCGGTGCGCGCCCATCTGGCCCGCACCCTCCCGCCGTACATGGTGCCCGGCGAGATCCGGGTGCTCCCGAAGCTGCCGGTGACCGCCAACGGGAAGGCGGACCGCCGCGCGCTGCTGGCGCTGGTGCGCTCCGCGCGCACGGCGGCGGGCCCCGCCGCCGTCCACGACCGGGTGGCCGCCGCCGTGGTGGAGGCGTTCGCGGCGGCGCTCGACCGGCCGGCGGCCACCCTGGACGACCATCTCTACGACCTCGGCGGGGCATCGCTGGGGGCGGCCCGGATCGCCTCCGCGCTGAGCCGACAGCTCGGGGCGGAGGTCCCCGTGCGCACGGTCCTGGCGCACCCGCTGGCCGCCGAACTCGCCACCGAGGTCCGGACGTTGCTCGCGGTGGCGGCACCGCCGCCGCCCGCCGGAGCCGGAACCGGCCCGGGCACCGACGAAGGCGCCGACGCCGACGTTTCCCACACGCCCGAACAGCTTCTGGTGGCCCGGCAGGAGCGCGCCCTCGGACACCCCGCTCCCCCGATTCCGCTGCTGCTCGGGCTCGATGCCCCCGTGGATCCGCTGGACGTGGAGCGGGCGGTCCGCGCACTGGTCGCCCGGCACGAGGTCCTGTGGCCGACGGCTCCGGATGCCGTGCCCGGGACGGCGGAGGCGACACCGGGCACCACCGAAGGGGGCCGGCACGGCCGGTGGCAGCCCTGCCCCGTGGCCCCGCTGCCCGACCGGCCCGCCCAGGTCCACTGGGACACCGCACTGATCGAGCGGCCGCTGCCCGCGGGATCACCCGGGCTGGAGGTCGTCCTGCTGACCGGCGAGGACGGCACCGTCCGCCACCTGCTCCTGAGGCTGGCCCGCCACCGGGGCGACGGCGTCTCCGTGGGCATCCTCGCCGACGAACTCCTCGCCCTGCTCGCCCGCCGTGACCTGCCGCGACCGGCCCCGCGCTACAGCGACTACGCCCGTGCCAGGGCCGCCCGCCGCACGGCCCGGCGCGCCGAGCTGGAACGGTACTGGCGCACGAGCCTGGGCCCGGTCGCCCCGGACCCGTTCGCCGAGCGCCGCGTCGGCCCGAGGACCTTCCGCAACCACGGGGTGCGGTCCTTCGTCCCCGCCGACGCGTACGCACGCCTCCAGCGGACGGGCCGGACGGCGGGGACGACCAGCACGGCCGTCTTCCTCGACCTGCTCGGCCGGATCGTCTCCCGGATCTCGGGCGGCACGTCCACGGCGATCGGCATGCCGGTCTCCCACCGCTCGGCGGCCACCGGGGAATCGCTCGTCGGCCGCGCCGTCGACCTGCTGCCGGTGGTGCTCGGCGCCACCGGGGCCGGCCACGCCCACCGGGCGCTGCTGTCGGCCCTGGACCACGCCGACCTGCCGCTGCTGCACATCGCCGAGCTCGCCGATCCGGTCGATCCCGCGCTCCGGCCACCGGTCTGCGCGGCCGGGCTGGTCGTGCACGGGCAGGAGGAGAACCCGGCCGTGGTGCCGGACGACCTGCCCGGCGACACCGTGCCCGAGCACTGGGCGGATCTGGACCTCGTCCTCCACGTGCAGCCGGCCCGCTCGGGAGGGTGTTCGGTGCTCCTGACCGGAGCCGTCGGCCTCTTCACGCGGGCCGAGCTGCGCGCGCACCTCGCCCGGGCCCTGGAGGAGCTCGAACCCGAGCAGAGCTGAGCCCCGCCCCGGCCGTACCTCCCGCGCGGCGCGTCCCTCGCACCCGCGTCCCCACCGCCTCCGCCCCGACCGCCCACGTCCCGACCGCCTACGCCCCGACCGCCCGCGTCCCAACCGCCCGATCTCCGACACAAGGGGAAAAGTCATGGACGAAGAGCAGAAGTACCTGTTCGACCTGCGCGGCTACCTGGTCCTGGAGGACATCCTCTCCGCGCGGGAACTCGCCTCCGTCAACGCCGCCCTCGACGGCCACGGCCTGTGGGACGGCGAGAACAAGCTCGACTACCCGCTGCTGAAGCAGTACAACCCGTTCATCGCCAACGCCGGGCCGCTCCACACCACCCCGCGCCCGGTGCGCGACCTGATCAGCAACGAGAAGGTGCTGCCGCACCTGGAGGAGGTGCTCGGCCCCGACCTGCGCTACGACGAGGGCCAGGTGCTCTACGCGCGCAAGGGCGCCGGAGCGCTGATCCTGCACAACGGCAACACCCCGTGGGAGTACCCGCCGTTGACCTACCAGGTCCGCGACGGCCGGATCTACGGCGGGCACCTGATCGTCGCGTTCTGCCTCACCGACGCCCTCGCCGACCAGGGCGGCTTCGCCGTGGTCCCGGGCAGCCACAAGTCCGCCTTCGAGATCCCGGAGGACTTCCAGACCTGGCAGAAGGTCGGCGACTGGGTCTCCCGCGTCCCGGTCAGGGCCGGCTCGGTGGTCCTCTTCGCGGACACCGCCACCCACGGCAGCTGGCCCTGGACCGCCGACTTCGAACGCCGGGTCGTCTTCTGCCGCTACACCGCGGGCATGGTGCAGCACACCGCTCCCGCGCCCGTGCCCGAGGACCTCCCGGGCGAGGAGTGGACCCCGGTCGAACACCGGCTGCTCCGCCCGCCGTTCGCCTGGCACTTCCACGACCGGGGCGAGGGCTACACGGAGCAGCAGCGCACCTCGGTGCGCACCGCCGAGGGCTGGACGATGAACGACCACTCCCAGCAGATCATCACGCTCGCGGACGACGCGGAAGACGCGGAGAAGTCCTCCGAGGGGCGGGGTTAGCCGTGGCGAGCATCACCGTGAGTTCGGTCGGCTACCAGGAATTCGACCGGGAACTCGGCAGCGACCCCCTGGGCCTGATGACGCGGCTGCGCGACGAAGGGACGGTCAGCGCCGTCCCGCTGGACGACGGCACGCGGCTGATCGTCGCGGCGGAGCCCGCCGTCGCCGCCGCGGCCCTCGCCCACGGCACCCGCAACCACCGCGGGCTGCTGCGCGAACTGGTGGGCAGCGGGCTGTTCGTGGTCGCCTCCGGGGAGCAGTGGCGCCACCGCCGCGCGCTGCTGCGCCCGATGTTCTCCGCCCGGGCCGTCGCGGAGTTGCACACCCTGGTGCTGGAGAGCGCGGAGGACTTCGTCGGCCGTCGGCTGCTGCCCGGGGCGGGCCGCGAGCTCGACCTCGGACACACCCTCCAGCAGCTGAGCATCGAGATCATCCTCCGGCTCGTGGACCCGGAGTTGACCGGCGCCGAACTGGCGCGCCTGACCTCGACGGTGGACGCGGCCGTCCACTACCTCGACCGGCGGCTGTTCGCCCCGGAGACCGTCACCGACGCGGACGGCGAGGCGTTCGCGCGGAACCGGGCGGTGCTGGAGGAGTTCATCGCACACCGGGCGGCCCGGGAGCCCGCGCCGGCTACGGCCGACGGGGTCCTCCCGTCGCTCGTCGCCGTCCTGAACCGGCGGGGGGACGCGCCCGGCGACCGGCCCGAGGACGTGCTGCGCGAGGAACTGATGTCGATCTTCGTGGCCGGGGTGGAGACCATGGGCACCCTGCTCACCTGGACCTTCCACAACCTGGCCGGCTCGCCCCCGGCCCTGGCCCGCACCCTCGACGAGGTCCGCTCCACCGACCTCGGCGCCCTGCGTGCCGCGCCGTCGATCCCCCAGGGGACCTTGCCGTACACCCTGGCGGTGGTCGAGGAGTCCCTGCGGCTGCACCCGCCCGCGTGGGCGCTCTTCCGCCGCATCGACACCCCCGTCGAAGCGGCCGGCGTGCGGCTCGAGCCCGGCGACCTCGTCCTGGCCAGCACCTACGCCATCCACCGCGCCCCGACCCTGTGGGAGGCACCCGAGGAGTTCCGCCCGGACCGCTTCCTGGGCCGGCGCCCGCCCGTCCAGCAGTACTTCCCCTTCGGGGCGGGCCCCCACCAGTGCCTGGGGCGGCAGTTCTCGCTGCTGGAGGCGCAGCTCGCCACGGCCACGATCCTCGCGAACGGCCGGTTCACCCTGCTGGGCGACCGGGCCGCGACCGGGCTGCGGCCGGCCATCGCCCTGACTCCGGACCCCAGTCCGCGCGCCGTGTTCACCCCGCACCCCGGCACCGGCCCCGGCGCCGACGCCGATAACGGCACCGTCGACCTCGGCGACGCCCGCAAGCACCCCTCGGGGGCACGATGACGACCGCACCGCACACCCGGATCGAGCAGCGCTTCACCGCCGTGGCCGAGGCGTTCCCCGAGCGCGTGGCGTTGGCCGACCGGTTCGGCGAGATCCGCTACGGGGAGCTCCTGGCCCAGGCACGCGCCGCGGCGGCCTCGCTCCGGGCGGAGGGCGTCGGCTCCGGCACCCCCGTGCTGATCGTCGGCCACGGCGACCGCCGGACCGTCCTCGCCATGCTGGCCGTCCTGATGGCGGGCGGCTGCTACGTGCCGGTCGACCCCCGGTACCCGGCGGACCGCGTCCGGCTCATGGCCGCCACGGCCCGGGCGGCCCTGGCCCTGCACGCCGGCGACGGCGCCGACGTTGGTGACGGCGGTGACGGCCCAGCCGTGGCGGACCTGGGAGTTCCCGTGCACGACATCCCCTCCCTCCTCACGGAGCGGACCACCGCGGCGGCGGTGCCGTCCTCACCGGCCGGCCCCGACGACCTGGCCTGCGTCATGTTCACCTCCGGCACCACGGGAGTCCCCAAGGCCGTGGGCGTCACCCACCGGGGGGTCACCGGGCTGGCACTCGGGGCGGAGTCCCTGCGGCTGGGCCCCGGCGACGGCGTGCTCCTGCACTCCACCCTCGCCTTCGACGCGTCCACGTTCGAGATCTGGTCCCCGCTGCTGGCCGGGGCCCGGATCACGGCCGCGGACCACCACCCCCTCGCACTCCACGAGCTGGCCGCCCTCCTGGCCCTGCCGGAGGTCACCACGGCCTGGCTGACGGCCCCGCTCTTCCGCCTCATGGCCACCCACCACGGCCCGGCACTGGGCAGCCTGCGCACCCTCGTCACCGGCGGTGACACCGTCCCGGCCGACACCGCGCGCTCCTTCACCGCCGCCCACCCCGCCACCCGGCTGGTCAACGGCTACGGCCCGACCGAGAACACCACCTTCAGCACCCTGGGGGACGCCGCCGCGTGGGACCGCGAGCACTCCGCCGCGTTCCCCATCGGCACCGCCATCGCGGGAACGACGTGCCACGTCCTCGACGGGCGGCTGCGGCCCGTCGCCCCGGGCGCGGTGGGCGAGCTCTTCCTCGGCGGCCCCCGGCTCGCCCGCGGCTACCTGCACGACCCTGCCGCGACCGCCGCGCGGTTCGTGCCCGACCCCTTCTCCGCTCGGCCCGGTGCCCGCATGTACCGCACCGGTGACCGAGTACGGCACCTCCCCGACGGCGCCCTGGACTTCCTCGGGCGCACCGACGACGAGGTGAAGGTCAGGGGTTTCCGCACCGATCCGGCCGAGGCCGCGGCGGTCCTCGCCGCCGATCCCGCCGTCGACGACGCCGTGGTCATCACCGGCACCGGGCCCGACGGCGCCGTCCTGACCGCCTTCCTCACGCCCGCGTCCGTCGACACCGACGCGGTGCGCCGGGGCGCGTCGCAGCGGGCACCGCGCCATCTGGTGGCCGAGCGGATCATCGCGGTCGACGCCCTTCCGCTGGGGCCCACCGGAAAGGTGGACCGCGCCGCCCTCGCCCGTCTCGTGGACGCCCGGACGCACGACGGGCACGACGCGGATGACCCGGACGACGCGAACCCTCGGACGCACGCGGACGACCCGGACCCTCGGGCGCCCGACGACGCCGCACCGGGCCACCCCGCACTCGCCGCGGTCTGGGAGGCCCAGACGGGGCACCACCCGCTGCCCGACTCCGACTTCTTCGCCGACGGCGGCACCTCCCTGGGGCTGATGCGACTGGTCGAACAGGTGCGCACCCAGCTCGGACCGACCCTTGACTTCGCCCAGCTCTACGCCGCTCCCACGTACGCCGATCTGTGCCGGCTGACCGCCCCGAGCGCCACCCCGGCACCCCACGGCGACCGAGCCCAGGAGACCGTCGCATGACCCAGGTGATGCGGGATCAGGACAATGATCTGGCCAGTTTGGACGGCCTGTGGATCCGGGTGATCGAACCCCGGTCACCCGCCCGGCACGCCCGGGACTTCGCCCGGGTCCACACCTGGCTGCGCCAGTACATCAGCCGGCCCCACGACGAGATCGGCCGCACCGGACCGGTCTGCCCCTTCATCCCGCCCGCCCTCAGCGGCAAGGACGTCCAGTTCAGCTTCCGCTACGACATCACCGGGGAGGACGAGCGGCGGCTGCGCGAGGCCCTGGAGGCGGAGATGTCCACCTTCGCCCTCGGCACGGAGCGCAGCCGTACGCACACCGGGGCCTCCCTCGACTGCCGCATCGTGGTGCTGCCGGTCACCGGGCCGACGGGCTGGCGGATCCTCGACGAGGCGTACGAAGGCCTGAAGAACAGTGCGGTCACCCATGGGCTGATGGTCGGTCAGTTCCACCCGAACTGCGACGAACGGGCCGTGCGCAACCCGCTCTTCCCCGTCTCCGTGGCCCCCGTCGGCCTGTTCGCGATCCGCCGGATGGCGCCCCACGATGTGCTCTTCCTGTACGAGCACCGCACCTGGTTCAAGGTCTACGATCAGAACTTCCGCGCCCACTACGAACGGGGCCGTGTACGCGACCCGCTCCTGCGCGAGTTGTACACGACCGCCGTGGCACGCCACGGTCTGCCCGAACTCGCCCCGAAGGCAAAGGAGAACGACGCGCCGTGACCGAGGACCAGTACCACGTCGTCGTCAACCACGAGGAGCAGTACTCGATCTGGCCGACCTACCACGAGGTCCCCCAGGGGTGGCGGACGGTGGGTGAGCCGGCGTCCCGCGAGGACTGCCTGCACAGGATCGCGGAGGAGTGGCAGGACATGACCCCGAAGTCCGCCCGGCGCGAGGCGGCCCCCGCCGCGCCGGTCCCCGCGGGCCCGGCCGGCTCCCCGGGGTCCCCGTGACCGGCGCGCTCGCCACGGTCGCCGTCGTCTACGGCAGGGGGGCTGCGGGGCCGGCCGAGATCCTCGGCGCCGCCCGCGGCCTGTGCGACGTGGTCTTCGTCTGCGATCCGGCCGTACCGGGTGTGGCACCGCTGCTCGCGGGGATGCGCCGACGGGCACGGGTCTGCGAGATCAGCGGACACGACGACGCCGCCGCCGCCGAACTGCTGCGCGAGCACGGCCCCGTGGGCATCGTCACCTTCAGCGAGTACTGTCTCGCCGGCACCGCGCGGCTCGCCGAGGCCCTCGGCCTGCCCTACCACCGGCCGGACACCGTCCGGCTGCTCACCGACAAGGCCGACCAGCGCGCGGCGTTCGCGGCGGCGGGGGTCGACCACACCCCGAGCCTGGTGGTGCGGTCCGCCGCCGAGGTCGACGCCGCCGTGCGCCGCCTGGGCTATCCCGTGGTGCTCAAACCCCGTACCGGGGCGGGCAGTCAGGACACCGTCCGGCTGGCGGACGCGGAGCAGCAGCGGCGCGCCCTGGCCGACGTCGGCCTCGCTCCCGGCCCCGGACCCGGGCTCGAACCCGGCCCCGGCCCCGGATCTGGACCTGGACCTGGTGACGGGCGGCCGGGCCCGGGCAGCGGACCGCGCGACTTCGTCGTCGAGAAGTACCTGCCCGGGGACCCGACGGTGGCCGGGCCGGACTGGGGGGACTACGTCTCCGTCGAGGCCGTCGTGCAGCACGCCGAGGTCACGACCCTCTGCGTCACCGGCAAGTTCGCCCTGGCGGACCCGCTCCGGGAGACCGGACTGTTCCTGCCCGCCACCCTCGCGCCCGCCGTGGAGAAGGACGTCGCCGAGCTCGCGGCGGCCGCGGTCCGGGCCCTCGGCGTGACGACCGGGGTGACCCACACGGAGGTGAAGCTCACCCCGGACGGCCCCCGGGTCATCGAGGTCAACGGACGCGTCGGCGGGCGTGCCGTGGGCCTGCTGGACCGGGCGCTGGGCATCGATCTGCTCGCCCTCGCCTTCGCGTTGGCCCTGGAGCACCCCGTCGAGCCCGTCACGGCCCCCCGGCCGGCGGCGGTGACCTTCGAGTACTTCATCGTGCCACCGCGTACCGTCGGCACCGTCCGGGCGATCGACGGCGCCGACGCCGTGCGGGCCCTCCCCGGTGTCGGCGAGGTCGACGTGGCGACGGCCCCGGGGCAGCCCGTCGACTGGCGCCACCCCGCACAGCGTCTGGCATTCGTCCGGGGCGCCGTCGCCACCCACGACGAGCTGCGCCGGCTCGTCACGTCCGTCCATGACAGATTCCACCTGGAGTTCGCACCCCAGTGAAGAGAACGTTCCCCACCACAGACCGGCCGCGCGCGCCCCACCGGGAGCGCCGAAGAGTGCGTGCCCCGCGGTGTCCCGCGGTCCCTCATCGTGGAAAAGTGGAAGAGCAGGGAGGTAGTCGATGCTCGACAAGGTGCGACAGCCGCTGAAACACCGGCCCTTCCGGCGGGTGTGGCTGGGCGAGACCGTCTCCCTGGTGGGGGACTACAGCTTCGAGGTCGCGTTCATCTGGCTGATCCTGAACGAGACCGGATCGATGACCACGCTGGCCACGATCCTGCTCGTCCAGGCCGTCCCCCGGGGCGTGCTGATGCTGGTGGGCGGCGCGGTGACCGACCGGCTCTCCCCGCGTGCCGTCATGTTCTGCTCCCACGCGGTCAGGGGGCTCGCCGTCACCACGCTGGGGCTGATCGCCCTGGCGGACCACGTGAACACGTGGCACCTCTATGCGCTCGGCGCGCTCACCGGCGTCGCCGAAGCGTTCTTCTGGCCGGCCGCCGGCAGCATCATCCCCTCCCTCCTGCCGCCCGAGCACCTCGCCCGGGGCAACGCGCTCGTCGGCTTCGGCGAGCAGGGAGCCCGACTGCTGGGGCCGGTCCTGGGCGGCGCCCTCGTGGCCGCGGTGGGGACGTCGACCACCATCCTGCTCAATGCGCTCACCTTCTTCTTCGCCGCCTTGACGGTCTTCGGCGCGCCCCGCAGACAACCGTCCGACCAGGCGGCCGACCAGGCTTCCGACCAGGCGGGCGAGGCGGGCGAGGCCGACGAACGCGCCAAATCGTTCACGGCGATCCGGCGGGAGATCGTCGAAGGGCTCCGCTACGCCGGACGCAGCCGGGAGATCCGCACCGTCCTGCTGTTGATCGGCGCGGCGGCCCTCAGCTACAGCGGCCTCTTCAGCGTGGGGCTTCCCGCACTGGCCAAGACCTTCCCCCAGGGCTCGCTCGCCCTGGGCGTCCTGCTGTCCGCCTGGGGACTGGGGCAGCTGATCGGCACCATCGGCGCGGTCTTCACCGGACTGCCGCGCCGCTGGGGGCTGCTCATCATCGGGATGACGCTCTGCGAGGGCACCGCCTTCGTGCTGCTGGGCTTCCTTCCCACCGTGTGGAGCGCGGCGGCGGTGCTCACCCTGCTGGGGATCGGCGTCGCGTACTCCAGCGACGTCGCGCTGCCGACGTTCATCCAGACCAGGACCCCGACGGACGTGCTGGGCCGGGTCAGCAGCGTGATGGAACTGCCCCGGGCCACGCTGGAACCGCTCTCCATCGCGGCCATGGGCCTGCTGGTCGGCTGGGACATCCAGTGGGGGTTCGCGCTGGCCGCGCTTCCCATGCTGGGCGTCGGCCTCCACCTGGCCCTCGACCGCGAGGCCCGCGCGCTGAGCACCACGGTCCCGGAGGACCGTCCGGCGACCAAGGACCCCCTCGTCTTATAGGCCCTGTCCGCTGACAGGCCGTGTCCGCCGGTGGTGGCCGGTGACCGGTGCCCTCGGGACACCGGTCGCCGGCCCCCGCCGTCAGGGAAGCCGTCGGGCGAAGAGGCTTCCGTGCGCCGCCGCCCCGGCGTCCGGAGCGGCTCCGGTTGCGGCGCGGCGCAGGCCGTACCAGAGGACCGCCTGGTTCGAGGTGATGACCGGAACGCCCAGTTCCCGTTCCAGGGGGACGACGGCGGCCCGGGCGGGGAAGCCGCTGCCCGGCACCAGGACGCTGTCCGGTCGCGGGAGGTCCGGGTCGTGGAACGCCTTGACGACCTGCTGGTGCACCTCGGCGGGGTCGATCGTCCAGTGGGCGCCCTCGTCGAAGGCGTTGTAGCGGGCCACGCCGTCCCACTCCGGGCCCAGGGCGAACTGGACCATCCGGGTCTGCCGGATGCCGACCTCGCCCAGGTAGTCCGCCGCGGCCCGGAACGTCGGCTCGGTGAACCAGGGCGGCATGACCAGCAGCGGTCGTCGCACCCCGGACGCCCGCAGGGCGGCCGTGATGGCCGTGGCCGCCGTGTACACGGGTACGCCGCGGGCGTGCGCGCCGGCCGCCTCGACGAACTCGGTGTCGAAGGCGGGCCCGCCGAAGAAGCTGCTCGACCCGAAGCAGAGCGCGACGCTGTGCGCGCCCAGCCGGCCCAGGTGGTCCAGCCCGCGGACGACGTCGGGTGCGTTCGCCAGGGCGCCCGCGGGGCTTCCCACGTACTCGGTGTCGTCGGGCCGGGGGCACTCGAAGCGGGCGGTGTGCACCGACACGCCCTCGGGCGCCATCCGCCAGATCTCGGTCTCGGGCACGGGGTCGTTGTGGATGACGAGGATGCCCAGCCGGGCCGCGGTCGCCGTCATCGGACCTCACCCGCCGCGGCCACGGTCGGGACGCCGTCCGCCGGCGCGGCCGCCTCGGCCGGAGCGGCCTCGGTACCCGGGGCGAAGCCGAGCCACGCGAGCACCGCACCGGCCAGCGCGACCGCGCCGGCCAGCAGGAAGCCGGTACGGAACGCCCCGTCGCCCGGGTGCGTGCCCAGAACGAGGATCAGGGCCGCCACGCCGAAGGCGCCTCCCGCGTACTGGGTGGTGGTCATGAGCGCCCCCGCCACGCCCTGGTTGCGGTCGTCCACCTCGCGGGTGCCGCCGACGAACATCGAGGTGTAGATCATGCCGTGCCCGAGGCCGCTGACGACCAGGCCGGGCAGCATCGCCACGAGGTAGCCGTGGTTGCGGGCGGACAGGCCCAGCAGCAGGAGCCCGGCCGCGCCGACCACGAACGCCAGCGTCAGGCAGCGGCGCACGCCGAGCGGGCCGACCAGCTTTCCGGCGATCATGTTGCCGAAGGTGATGCAGGCGGCGAGCGGGAGGAACGCGATCCCGGCGGCGAGCGGCGTGTAGCCGCGGCCGTCCTGGAGGAGCAGTGTCACCAGGTAGAACTCGACGCCCGCCACGCTCGCCATGTACAGCGCGGAGGAGCCGCAGCCCATGACGAGGCTGCGGGTGCGCCGCAGCACCGGATCGACCAGCGGCCGGCCGCTGCCCCGCTCCCGCACCGTGAACAGCGCCAGCAGGACGACTCCGACGAGGAAGCTGCCCAGCGTCAGCGGGTCGGTCCAGCCGATGTCGGCGGCCAGGGTGAGGCCGAGGACGGAGACCAGGACCATCGCGGTGCACAGCACGGCGTTGAGCACGTTGAGGGCGGCGGTGCGGCCCTGCTCCGCCTTCCCGGGCAGGAACCGGGGGGCGGCCAGTGAGCACAGCACGGCGAAGGGCAGGTTCACGAAGAACGTCGCGCGCCAGGAGACGGTGGTCAGCAGTCCGCCGATGACCACGCCCGCGGCCAGGCCGCTGGCACCGACCGTGCCCCAGACCGCGAGCGCCCGGGTGCGTTCGCGTCCCGCCGGGAACGTGGTGTTCACCAGGGCCAGGATCGACGGCTGGAGGCAGGCCGCGGCGACGCCCTGGGCGCCGCGGGCGACCAGCAGCAGCGCGGCGTTCGCCGCGAGGCCGCCCAGCAGCGAGGCGACGCCGAAGATCACCAGCGCGGCCATGAACAGCTTCCGGGCGCCGAGCCGGTCCCCCACCCGGCCGCCGACGATCAGGAAGCCGGCGAAGAACACGGAGTAGGCGCTGACGACCCACTGCATGGCGCTGCCGGACAGCTCCAGGTCGGAGCCGATGTCGGGCAGGGCGACGAAGATCACGGAGAAGTCGAGTGCGATGAGGAACTGGGCCGCGGAAAGGGTGATGAGGCCGCCGACGGGACTGCGCGAGGCCGTCGGGGCGGAGGGTGCGTTCGGTTGGGACATGGTGTGGATGACCGCCTGGTCGTCTTGTCGCCCCGGGTCACGGGGCTGGGGGGCTGGGGGGCTGGGGGGCTGGGGGGCTGGGGGCTGAAAGAGCGGAATGATCAGGAAGGTGCCGGAGCCGTCGACGGCCTGCGCCCCAGCGCCTGTTCCAGCGCGCCGACCGTGTCCGCCACCGACGCGGCGCCCGCTTCGACGAGCTGCCGCGCCGAGCCGACCCCGTAGGAGACGCCGATCGCCGGCATGCCGGCCGCCGTCGCCATCCGGATGTCGTCCACGGCGTCGCCGACGACCACGCACCGCACCGGATCGACACCGATCGACCGGGCCGCGAGGAGCGCCAGATCGGGATGGGGCTTGCCGCGCGGGGCCATGCCGTGGCAGACGACGGCGTCGAACTCGTCCACCAGACCGGCGGGTCGGAGGAGTTCCAGCGCGCTGGGCCGGATCTTGCTGGTGCAGATCGCCGTCCTGACTCCCTGCGCCCGCAGTCGGCGCAGCAGCTCCGGCACGCCGGGGAAGACCAGGTCGGCGGCCTGGGGGACGACCTCCTCCCGGAACGACTCCCGGAAGAGGGCGACCGACTCGGCCACCCGGGCATCCTCCTCGGTGAGTCCCGTGAGTTCGGCGAAGACGGCCGCGAGCGGCTTGCCGACAGTGGCCCGTACCCGGTCCGCCGGGACGTCCGGGTGTCCGGTCGACTCCAGCACCCGGTGCAGGACTCCGGCGATGGCGCCCGGGGTGTCCAGCAGGGTGCCGTCCAGGTCGAAGAGGACGGCGTCGGGTCGGTCGTACCGCGTCACGAGCGCGCCCCGGCGTACTCGGCGAGTTCCGCGGACAGCTGTACGGCGAACTCCCCTGCCACGGTCGCGGTGGACAGCAGCACGGACCGGTTGGCGGCCGAGGTGCGTCCGCGGGTCACCTGGGACAGCGCCTTCAGGAGGTACGGCGTGATCGCGGGTCCGGTGACACCGGCGGCCTGCGCCTGGGCGGTGGCCTCCGCGAGGGCGGCCTCGATGTCGGCGGACGGAATGCCGTCCTCGTCGCGGATCGGGTGGGCGACCAGTGTCGCCGTGGCGTTCCCGGTCCGCCAGTGGGCGAGCGTGACGGCGGCGATCTCGCGCAGGTCGTCGAGCCGGTGCGGGTTGGGCACACCGCTGCTGACGCTCAGATAGGCGGGGAAGTCGTCGCAGCCGTAGCCGATCACGGGGATGCCCGCCGTCTCCAGCCACTCCAGGGTCCACGCGGGGTGCAGCATCGACTTGGCGCCGGCGCACACCACGGCGACCCGGCTGCGGGTGAACTGCACCAGGTCCGCGGAGATGTCGAAGGAGTGCGGTGCGTCGCGGTGCACGCCGCCGATTCCCGCGACCGCGAACACCGGGATTCCGGCCAGTTCGGCCGCCACGAGGGAGGAGGACACGGTGGTGGCGCCGCGGCCGCCACGCGCCAGGGCGATGCCCATGTCCCGGGTGCTGACCTTGGGCACGCCCGGGTCGGAGGCGAAGAGTTCGAGCTGTTCCTTGGTCATGCCCACACGGATCCGGCCGTCGATCAGTGCGACCCGGGCGGGGACGGCGCCGGCCTCGCGGACCGCCGCGTCGATGTCGAGAGCCAGGTCGAGGTTGGCCGGGTAGGGTAACCCGTGCGGTATGGCCGAGGACTCCAGGGCGACGACCGGACGGCCCTCGTACAGGGCCTCGCGCACCTCCTCGTCGATGTCCAGCACTGCAGGGTCGGCGGCGAGCGCCGCGGTGGTGGCGTTCATGGGGACTCCTCAGCGATTTCGGTACGGGCGACGGGACGGCTCCGACTGCGAGCGAACCGTCGGGAACAGTGCCGGTTCCTTCCAGGAACCGCTGGTGCGGACTGCGCGTGGACACCGGCCCGCTGTCCGGAAGCGCGGCCGGTGCGGGTGCTCGACGCCGGGTCAGATCCGGGAACGGCCGCCCTCGGAGAGGGTGTGCCGCTCGGTGCCGGCGATCGGCGGATCGAAGACCGATACCAGGTGCAGGTCCTCGTGGTCGGAGGCCACGAGGTGACGCGGATCGTGCTCGTCGAGGACGTAGATGGTGCCGGGCGTGATCCTGTGCCGGGTGCCGTCCTTCTCGACGACCTCGCCGGAGCCCGCGACGCAGTAGCAGGCCTCCAGGTGGTCGCGGTACCGCAGGGCCCTCGTGGTGCCCCGGCGCACCAGGGTCACGGCGTAGGCGAAGCCCGTCCCGTCGGCCTCGACGAGGTGCCGGCGGCCGGTGCCGTTGCCCCGCACGACGGGGACGGCGTCGTCGACGCTGCGGGAGAACACAGGGACACTCCTTGGGTGGGGGTTGACGAGGAATGACTGATGGTGCGTCAGTTGCGCGCCGGTCCGCGGACGGTGGCGCCCGGAGCGACGCGCGGCCGCACCGGGTCGACAGGACTCCCACGGTGCGCGCCGGCGGCTGCGGCGAGTTGCGACAACGGCATGGAGCACCCCCGGGATGGCCGGACGAGGACTCGACTCGACGCGGACGCCCCCACTGCCGGGACCCGCACCGAGCGCTGATCACTACCCTCACTGTGTGGATCGGGCCGGGGGCCCCACAAGCGCCGTCGCGGATCCTCGTCAGGTCCCGGACAGTTCGTCAGGTCGCCCCGAGGGAAGAGGCGGCGGAAGCAGCCGCTCCGGCCTTCGACGGCCGGAGCGCCATGTTCCCGGCCGGGTGACATCGAGTTCGACTGCCGCCCCTGAGCGGTGCGCCACCTCCAGGTGCTAACTTAGGCAAGCCTAACCAACGAGCATGGCCGCACAGCCCAGGGAGACGCCATGGCAGATCGACCGACCCGCCGGACGCCACAGGTCCGCGAGGCGCAGGTGCTGCGCACCGAGCGGATCACACCGCACATGGTGCGCCTGGTCCTCGGCGGTGCGGGTCTGGACGGCTTCGACGCCGGCGAGTTCACCGACCACTACATCAAGGTGCTCTTCGCGGCCGAGGGCGTGAGCTACCCGGAGCCCTTCGACATGGCGCGGATCCGCGAGGAGTTCACGCCCGAGCAGTGGCCGGTCACCCGGGCGTACACCGTGCGGGCCTGGGATCCGGCGCTGCGCGAGTTGACCGTCGACTTCGTGGTGCATGGTGACGAGGGCCTGGCCGGGCCGTGGGCGGCCCGCGCGCAGCCCGGTGAGACGGTGCGCTTCCTGGGCCCCGGTGGCGGCTACGCCCCCGACCCGAGCGCCGACTGGCACCTGCTGGCGGGCGACGAGAGCGCGCTGCCCGCGATCGCCGCGGCGCTGGAGCGGATGCCGGCCGATGCCGTGGTGCACGCCTTCATCGAGGTCGCGGACACCGCGGAGGAGCAGGAGATCGTCTCGCCCGCCCGGGTCGAGGTCAGCTGGCTGCACCGGGGCGCGCGCCCGGTGGGCGAAGCGCTGGTCAAGGCGGTGGGCGCGCTGGAGTTCCCCGCCGGCACGGTGTCCGCGTTCGTGCACGGCGAGGCCGGCTTCGTGAAGGAACTGCGGCGTCTGCTGCGCCTGGAGCACGGCATCCCGCGCGAGCTGCTGTCGATCTCGGGGTACTGGCGGTTCGGCCAGAACGACGACGACTGGCGGGCGGTCAAGCGCGAGTGGAACGCCCAGGTGGAGGCCGAGCAGGAGCAGGCCGGCTGATCCGCACCGCGTACGGCTCCGAGCCGCGCGACGGCCGGGCGACCCGAGCACGCCGCACGAGGCCGTGCGCGGGAACGGGCTCCACCGGGCGGGGGGCGAGTGCGAACCGCCCGGTGGAGCCCGGCCGCTACCGCGTCAGCAGCTCCTCCAGGACGTCCGCCCCCTTCGACGCGCCGCCCGCACCGCGCACGATCCGGCTCAGGGCCGCCGCCCGGGGGCGGCAGGACCGGACGTCCCGGACGGCGTCGCGCAGGCCCCGCACGGTCGGCTCGGCGAGCATCCTGCCGACGCGCAGCTCCTCCGCCCGCCGGGCGACCGCCCGCTGTTCCGGGATCTGCGGCACCGCCACGAAGGGCACCCCGTGGTAGAGGGACTCCATCGCCGAGTTCATCCCGGCGTGGCTCAGGAACACCTCGGCGTGCCGCAGCACCGCCACCTGCGGCACGTGGGCGTGCACGTCGACGTTCGCCGGGATCGGGCCCAGCGACTCCCGGTCGAGCCCGCCCACCGCCATGACGACCTGCCAGTCGCTGTCCCCGAACGCCTCGACGCAGGTCCGGTAGAACTCGGGCCGGTCGTTGAAGACGGTTCCCAGCGATATCAGCAGCACCGGGGCCCGCGACCGGGGGCTCCACTCCTCAGCGGCCTGCCGGCTGCTCAGCGAGGGCCCGACGAAGTGGAAGCGCTCGTCGAAGGTGTCCCCCGACATCTGGAACTCACGGGGGATGAACACCAGGCTCGTCGGGGCCACGTGGCCGAACATCAGGTCCGGGTCCTCGAGGAAGGTGTGGCCCAGCGCGAACTTCCCCATGTCCTGGATCGCGGCCACCAGCCGCGGGTCGGTGTGGTCGAAGTCGGCCGGCAGGTACACCTGCGCCGCCGAGAAGGACTCGTTCTCCGCGAAGGTCGGCACCAGGGAGATCTCCCGCACCTCCAGCAGGCTCGCCAGCATCCTCCCGGTGAAGGTCACCGAGTCGTAGCACACCGCGTCCGGCGGGTCGGCCTCGAAGTGCCCGGCCAGGACGGGGAAGGAGGCCCGCGCGTCGTCGAGGTAGTGCTCCATCGTCACGGCGAGCTGTTCCGCCGTGAACTCGCCCCGCGCCGCCAGGTCGGGCGGCAGCTGCGAGGGCAGGGTCACCGGCGACGCCCCGGCGGCGAGGGCGGCGTCCGTGGTGGCCGGTCCCGTGGCGTAGCTGACCCGGTGACCGCGCCGGACCAGTTCTTCGACGAGCGGCAGGGTCGGGTTCACATGCCCGGACGCGGGCGCGCTCACGAAGGCGAAATGGGCCATCAGCCCTCCTCCAGGATGACCGGAAGAGTCTTGTGCCCGTTGGTGAAGAAGGAACCCAGCGGCTCGAGTTCGGACGACGGGACGGCCAGCCTCAGCCGGGGGAACCGGGAGAACAGCGCGGACAGCGCCGTCGTCGCCTCCAGCTTCGCCAGGGGGCTGCCGAGGCAGAAGTGCACGCCGTGCCCGAAGGTGAGGTGGTCGGCCCGCGACGGCCGGGTGACGGAGAACTCCTCCGCGTCGGCCCCGTGCTGCGCCGGGTCGCGGCCGGCCGCGCCGTAGGACAGCAGGATCGCCTCGCCCTTGCGGATCCGCACGCCGTCCGCGTCGATGTCCTCCACCGCGTACCGCAGCGGCAGGTTCGGCACCGACGCCTGCCAGCGCAGGGTCTCGTCCACCACGTCCTCCCACGTGCTGCTCCCGGACAGGACCAGGGCGAGCTGGGACGGGTGCGTGGCCAGCGCGTGGACGGCGTGGTCGAGCAGGTTGACCGTGGTCTCGAAGCCGGCGGAGATGGTCAGCAGCAGGGTGTCCAGCAGTTCCCGCTCGGACAGTCGTGTGCCGTCCGCGTCCTGCGCGGCGATCAGGTCGCTGGTCATGTCGTCGCCGGGGTCGCGCCGTTTGACGGCCACGAGTTCCTTGAGCAGCATGTACAGCTCGCCGGAGGCGGCCTGCACGCCCGCCGGGTCCGCGTCGAGGCTGAACACCGCGTCCACCAGCCGCCGCAGGTCCGCACCCGTCCGCGCGGTCACCCCGAACAATCCGGTGATGACCTGGATCGGCAGCGGGAACGCGAACCGCGCGCGCAGGTCGACCGTCTGCCCCGGCGGCACCGCGGCCAGGTCGGCGATCAGGGCGGCCGTGATCTCCTCGACGCGCGGCCGCGTCGCTTCGATACGGCGCGGGGTGAACGCCTTGGCCACCAGGCTGCGCAGCCGGGTGTGGTCGGCCCCGTAGGCGGTGAACATGTTCTGCATCGCGACCCACATGATCAGCGGCCAGTCCGGCGGGATGTCGCCGTCGCGCCACATCGGCCAGTGCTTGTTCGCGTCCTTGGAGACCTTCGGGTCGAGCAGCAGTTTCTTCGCCAGGTCGTGCCCGGTGACGGCCCAGGCCGACACGCCACCGGGCAGTTCGACGGGCGTGGCCGGGCCGCGCTCGCGCAGGGCGGCGGCCTCGCCGAAGATGTCGCCGCCCGAGGGGTCGATGACGTACGCGTCGGCGGGCGGGATCGGCGCGCGCACCGGCTGGGTGAAGACGGTGGTCGTACGGGGTTTGGGAGGCTCGGTGACCTCCAGCAGGGACGCGGTGAACCGCGAGCCCATGCCGAGGCCGATCGACATGATGGTGTCGCCGGGCTTGAGGGTCTCGTCGTGCAGCAGGTGGTCGATGCCGAGCAGTTGGTCACACGGCCCGACGTGGCCGAACTCGCGCAGCATCGACCAGGTGGTGCGGCCCAGGTCGATGCCGAGCGGCTCCAGCACGACGACCTCCAGTTGGGCCAGGCCCAGACCGGTGACGACGAACCTGGTGATGTCGGCGACGCTGACGCCGGCCTCCTTGGCCGCCTTCTCGACCCCGGTGACCAGTGCCCCGCTCATCAGCGTCAGATACGGGGCCAGGCCGGTGACCTCGATCGGCGTACGGTTGCGGTGGCCCTTGGGGTCCGGGATCGTCGGGGTGGCGAGGACCTCCATCTGGGTCGCGGAGCTGTTGGCGGTCGCGACCAGCCGCGCCCGGCCGCCCTCGCGGTTGAGCACGGCCGCGGCCGCACCGTCGGCCAGGAAGACCCCGATGGTGGGCTGCCAGCGTTCCCACCGCGGCGGCAGGAACCGGGCGGTGGCCGTGACCAGGGTCGCGGTCGCGGCCGGGTCGGCCACCAGGTGCGCGGCGGCGGACTGCAGCGCGGCCGAGCCGCCGTTGCTGGTCGCCTCGACCTCGTAGACGAGGGCGTGGCCGAGGCCGAGGACGCGCTGCAGGTGGCAGGAGGACGCCATGTGGTCCTGGTGGTCCATCTGGGCGTAGGCGGCCATGGAGATGTCGGCGCCGCTGAGGCCGGACTCGCGCAGGGCTCCCATCGCCGCGTGCACGGCCATCGCGTGCTCGGTGACGTCGTCGGAGCGGGTGAACGACACGAAGTCCGACAGCGCGAGCAGCCGCCGCATGGTCTCGGTGTCCGGCACGGCCTGCGTCGCGGGCGTGCGGGGCGGCAGATACCGCCCCGTTCCGCCGATGTAGACGTTGTCCCAGATCATGTCTAGTCCTTTCCCCTGAGTACGGACAGTCCGGCCCCGTATCCGCTGAAGTCGAGGAGCCATGTGCTGATGGCCAGCGCCGTGGCCGAGGAGTGCTCCTCCAGCACGGTGAAGTGGTCGCCCGAGACGGTGAGCGCCTCCTGGGCGGTGGTGGACAGCCGGGGCCACGAGCGCGTCCCCGTGCCCACCAGCAGCACCGGCGCGGTGACGGGCTCCGGGGCGCCGGCCAGATCGAGGTAACGGCCCATGGCCACCAGCCGGTCGTCGTCGACCGGCTGGACCTGGTGGCCGGCGTCGAGCATGCCGGTGAGCACACCCGGCAGGTCGTCGGGGTAGCCGTCGATGAGCACCACGGCGCTGGGCCGGGCCCCCCGCCGTTCCAGTTCCCCGGCGGTCGCCAGTGCCAGCCACGCGCCGACCGAACGGCCGACCAGCACCGGCGCGGCGACGGCCGACGCGGCATCGGCGAGTGCCTGGACCAGGACGTCGGCGTCCGCGGGCAGCGGGTCGCCGGCGAAGCCCGGCAGGGTGACCGCCGTGACGTCGCGGACGGCCTCCAGCGCCGCGGCGAACCTCCCGTACTCCTCGATGCCGCCGGACGCCAGCGCGGACGGCAGGCAGACCAGCGACGGCTGGAGGAAGCCGGCCGCGAGGGCGACCGCCTCGGCCTCGGGCGCGTCGGTGGCCGGGCTCAGCCGGGACGCCGTGGCCAGCAGGTCGAGGCCGTCCTGCGCGCGGCCGACGTCGACGGCCTTGCGCAGCAGGCGCTCCATCGGCCCGGCGACCCGGTTCTCCGGCGAGCACAGCTGCCCGTAGAGGTGGTTGACGAGCTGTTCGGGCGTCGGGAAGTCGAAGACGAGGGTCGCCGGGAGCTGGAGCCCGGTGGTCGCGTTGAGCCGGTTGCGCAGCTCGATGGCGGTCAGCGAGTCGACGCCGTGGTCGCGGAACAGCTGACGCGGGTCGTCGATCCCGCCGGGGGCCATCCCGAGGATGCTCGCGCTGTGCGTGACGACCAGGTCGAGCAGCAGGGCGCGCTGCTCGGGCTCGGGCAGGGCTTCGAGCCTGGCCCGCAGGTCGCCGGGACCGGCCGCCGGGGCCGGCGCGCGCCGCGGCCGGGCGAGTCCGCGCAGCAGCGCGGGCGGGGTGTCGATCGCCGCGAGGTCGAGGCGGACCGGCACCAGCGTCGGGCGCTCGCCGGTCAGGGCGGTGTCGGACAGGGCCGTGTCGAACAGGTCGAGGGCCTGCTCGGTGGCCAGCGGCAGCATCCCGGTCCTCGCCAGCCGGCGGTGGTCGGCCTCGGTCAGGTTCCCGGTGATGCCGCTGGACCCGGCCCACTGGCCCCAGGCCAGGGAGGTGGCCGGCAGACCGCGCGCGTGCCGGTGCTCGGCGAGCGCGTCGAGGAACGCGTTCGCGGCGGCGTAGTTGGCCTGCCCGGGGGCGCCGAACACCCCGGACGCCGAGGAGAACAGCACGAACGCCCGCAGGTCCAGGTGCTCGGTGGCCTCGTGGAGGTGCCACGCGGCATCGGCCTTCGAGTGCAGCACCGTGTCGATCTGTTCCGGTGTCATCGATCCCACCACGGCGTCGTCGACGACCCCGGCGGCGTGCACGACGATCCGCAGGTCGGGGATCGAGGCGACGAGATCCCTCAGTGCCCCGCGGTCACCGGCGTCGCAGGCGACCACGGTGAGGGCGGCGCCCAGCTCCTGCCGGAGCCCGGGCGGCTCGACGCCTCGGCGGCTCGCGAGCACCACGTGCGGGGCGCCGTGCCGCGCGACCAGGTGCCGGGCGACCAGGACGCCGAGGGTGCCGGTGCCGCCGGTGATCAGCACGGTGCCGTCCAGGGGCGCGCGGTCCAGGGTCCCGGCCGGGGCGGTCGGGGCGGCCGGAGCGGCCGGAGCGGCCCTCACCAGCCTCGGCACGAGGACGGTTCCGTCGCTCAACCGGATCTCGGGCTCGCCGTCGCTCACGGCGCCGCGCACCGCGGCGGGGATCGCCCGTCGTGAGGCGGCCGTGCCGTCGTGCCGGACGGTCAGGATCCGCCCGGGGTTCTCGCTGTGCGCACTGCGCAGGAAGCCGCGGGCGGCGGCCGAGGCCAGGTCGTCGCCGGTGAGGACCACGAGCCGGGCCGGCGTGTCGGTGGCCAGGAACTCCCTGACCCTGCCGAGCAGTTCCCGGGTCACCGCGTGGGCGGCCGCGACCGGTTCGCCCTCTCCGACGACCTCGCCGACCCCCTCGTGGAGGACTTCGTGGAGGACCGTCTCGGTCTCCGGGCCGTCCGGTGCCGCCATCGGGGTCCAGTCGACGGCGAACAGCGTGCTCGGCCGGCGCCCGGCCCCGTGGCCCGTCGCCTCGACGGGCCGCAGGACGATCTCGTCGATGCTCACGACCGGCATGCCGGCGGTGTCGGTGATCCGCACCGCGTAGGTGTCCGGCCCGGTCGGGTGCAGCACCACGCGGACCGTCGCGGCCGAACCGGTGACCGACACACCGGAGAACGAGAAGGGCAGTCGCGCCGGGCCGCCGTCGGCGCCGTCCTCCTCGGCCGCGAGGCCGGCGAGCAGGGTCAGCGGCTGGATGGCGGCGTCCAGGAGCGCGGGGTGGACGCGGAAGCCGGTGAGCTGCGCGGGGTCCGCCGGGAAGCTCACCTCGGCGTGCAGGTCCTCGCCGTGCCGCCGGATGCCGGTGAGCCCCTGGAAGGTCGGCCCGTAGTCGTAGCCGGCGTCGGCGAGCCGGTCGTAGAGCGAGCCGATGTCGACCGGCGCGGCCTCGCTGTCGTCCTCCCCGGGCACGGCCGTCCCGTCGGCCCGGGTCGCCCGGTCCGCCTCCGTGCCGAGCACGCCGGTCGCGTGGCGGGTCCACTCGTCGGGCTCGGCGGAGGTGCGGGAGTGGACGGTGACGGGCCGGCGTCCGGTGTCGTCGGGCGCGCCGACGGTGACCTGCACGTGCACACCGTCGCGCTCGGACAGCACGAGCGGCGCCTCCAGGACGAGCTCGGACAGGACGGGGCTGGCCGTGTGCTCCCCGGCGTGGACGGCCATGTCCACGAACGCCATCGCGGGCAGCAGCGTCGAACCGAGCACGGTGTGCTCGGCCAGCCACGGGTGGACGGACGCGGAGAGCTTCCCGGTCAGCACCACGCCCTGCCCATCGGGGAGCTTCACCAGGGACCGCAGCAGCGGGTGGTCCGGCGTGTCCGGGCCCTCCGCCGGGGTGGTGGGCTGGAGCCAGTAGTGCCGGTGCTGGAAGGCATACGAAGGCAGTCGCACGTCCGACCTCCCCACCGCCGCCGCTGTTGTCGTCGTTGTCGTCGCGGGTGGCGTCCAGCGCACCGCGCCATCCGCCCACAACCGCCCCAACCCCGCGAACAACCGCTCCGGAGAATCACCACCACGACGCATCAACCCCGCCCCCACCAGCAACGGATGCGGACCCACCTCCACCAACCCCGAAACCCCCCGGCCCACCAGCCACTCCACGGCGTCCGCGAACCGCACCGGCTCCCGCACCTGCCGCACCCAGTACCCCGGCTCCCCCATCTCCACCGGGCACCCCGCCACCGTGGAGACCACCGGAATCACCGGCTCACCGAACGACAGACCCGCCGCCACCCGGCCCAGCTCCTCCAGCACCGGATCCATCCGCGCCGAATGGAACGCGTGACTCACCTCCAACCGCCGCACCCGGCGACCACGGCCCCGCCACACCTCAGCGACCGCCTCCACCACGGCCTCGTCCCCCGACACCACCACCGCGTCCACCCCGTTGACCGCCGCCACCTCGACCCCCGGCAGCAACGAGCCCGCCACCTCCTCCACCGACGCCTGGAGCGACACCATCGCCCCACCACCCGGCAGCCCCCGCATCAGCCGGCCCCGCGCCCCCACCAGCACACACGCGTCCTCCAGACCCAGAACACCCGCCACATGAGCCGCCGCCACCTCACCCACCGAATGCCCCACCACGAAGTCCGGCCGCACACCCAGCCACTCCACCAGCCGGAACAGCGCCACCTCCAACGCGAACACCGCACCCTGGGTGAACTCCGTCTCCCCCAGCACCCCCTCCCCGTCCTCGAACAACACCCCCACCGGCAGGCCCAGCAGCCCGCACACCTCCTCCAACACCCCCGCGAACACCGGGAACTCGCGGTACAGACCACGCCCCATCCCCGCCCACTGACCACCCTGACCGGAGAACACGAACGCCGACCTGCCCGAGGCACTGGCCTCGCCGGTCACCAGCCCGGGATGCGCCTCTCCGCGCACCAGGGCCGCCAGTGCCTCCGGTCCGGTCACCATGGCCCGGTGGGCGAACCGGGTCCGCGCGGCGAGCGCGGCGCCGATTCCGTCCGTGTCGGGGGCCTTGGCCGCGTACGCCTGTAGCCGGCGGGCCTGGGCCCGGAGCGCCTGCTCGGACTTGGCCGACAGCAGCCACGGCACCGGAACGACGGCTGCGGAAGCCGGATCGTCGGCAGGGGACTCGGGCGACATCTCCTCGGCCGGGTCCAGGGCCGGCGCCTCCAGGATCACGTGCGCGTTCGTACCGCTGATACCGAACGCCGACACGCCGGCACGGCGGGGACGCCCCGTCTCCGGCCACGGCCGGGCCTCGGTGAGCAGGGAGACATGGCCCGCCGACCAGTCGACGTGGGAGGTCGGCGCATCGACGTGCAGCGTCGGCGGCAGTTCACCGTGCCGCATCGCCATCACCATCTTGATCACACCCGCCACACCCGCCGCCGCCTGGGTGTGCCCGATGTTCGACTTCACCGACCCCAGCCACAACGGCTCCACCCGATCCCGGCCGTACGTCGCCAGGAGTGCCTGGGCCTCGATGGGATCGCCGAGCGTGGTGCCGGTGCCGTGCGCCTCCACCGCGTCCACCTCGGACGCCTCCAACCCCGCATTGGCGAGGGCCTGACGGATCACCCGCTCCTGCGACGGACCGTTCGGCGCGGTCAGGCCGTTGGACGCGCCGTCCTGGTTGACCGCGCTTCCCGCGACGACCGCCAGCACCTCGTGGCCGTTGCGTCGGGCGTCCGACAACCGCTCCAGCAGCACGACACCCGCGCCCTCACCCCACGCCGTACCGTCGGCGGCCTCGGCGAACGCCTTCACCCGCCCATCCACCGCGAGCCCCCGCTGGCGGGAGAAGTCGATGAAGGCGGCGGGTGTCGCCATGACCGTCACCCCGCCGGCCAGGGCGAGCGAGCACTCCCCCGAGCGGAGCGCCTGCGCCGCCAGGTGGATCGCCACCAGCGACGACGAGCACGCCGTGTCCACCGACACCGCCGGACCCTCCAGCCCCAGCAGGTACGACACCCGCCCGGAGGTCACACTCGTCGCCGTGCCGGTGGCCACATAGCCGTCCGCGTCTCGCGAGATCTGGTCCACTCCGCCCGCGTAGCCGGATGCCCAGATACCGGTGAAGACGCCCGTCTGACTGCCCCGCAACGACGTCGGATCGATCCCCGCGTCCTCGAACGTCTCCCACACCGTCTCCAGCAGCACCCGCTGCTGCGGATCCATCGCCAACGCCTCACGCGGCGAGATCCCGAAGAACGCCGCGTCGAAGCCACCCGCGTCCCCCAGAAAACCACCCGACCGCGTGTACGACGTCCCCGGAGCACCGGCCGGATCGTAGAGACGACCCACGTCCCACCCACGATCCGAGGGGAACTCCCCCACCGCGTCCGCCCCGCCCGCGACCAGGTCCCACAGCTCCTGCGCCGACCCCACCCCACCCGGATACCGGGCCCCCAGGCCCACGACGACCACCGGATCACCCGACACCGGAACACCGACCGGCACGGGCGCGGCAGTCCGGCGTTCCTTGCCGAGGACCACCTCACGCAGGTATTCGGCCAGCCGGGCCGGGGTCGGGTGGTCGAAGACCATCGTCGCGGTCAGCCGTACCCCGACGACCGCGGACAGCCGGTTGCGCAGTTCCACCGCGGTGAGCGAGTCGAAGCCCAGCTCCTTGAAGGCCACGTCGGCATCGATCTCGTCGCCGCGGCCCAGCACGGCCGAGGCGTGGGTGCCGACCAGGTCGAGCAGGATCTCGCGTTGCCGGGCCTCGGGGAGCGATCCCAGCTCGCCCGCCAGTCCGGTGGTCCGCACCGGTTTGCGGGCGCGTGCCAGCGCGCGCAGCACCGGCCGGTCGCCCAGTGCGGACACCTTGAGTCTGGCCGCGACCACCGCCGGTTCCGCGGTGTCCAGGCCCCCGTCGAACAGCCCGAGTCCGTAGTCGGTCGCCATCGGCGGCAGCCCCGCGCGGGCGAGGCGTTCGCCGTCGGCCTCGGTCAGGTGCCCGGTCATGCCGCTGGCCTCGGCCCAGTAGCCCCAGGCCAGCGACACCCCCGGCAGGCCCAGGGCACGCCGGTACGCGGCCAGGCCGTCGAGGTAGGCGTTCGCCGCGGCGTAGTTGGCCTGCCCGGGGCTGCCGAGCGTCCCGGCCGCCGAGGAGAAGAGGACGAACGCCGCCAGGTCCCGCCCCCGGGTGAGCTCGTGCAGGTTCCACGCCGCCCGCGCCTTGGGCTCCCAGACCGCGGCGAGCCGTTCCGGGGTCAGCGACTCCACCACGGCGTCGTCGAGCACGCCCGCCGCGTGCACGACCGCGGTCAGCGGACGCTCGGCCGGGATCGAGTCCACGACGGCCGCCAGCGCCTCCCGGTCGGCCACGTCACAGGCCACCACCGCCACCTGCGCGCCCAGCCCCGCCAGCTCCTCGCACAACGCCGCCCCGCCACCACCACGACTGACCAGCACCAGATGCCGCACACCCCGCTCGACCACCAGATGCCGGGCCACCCGGCCACCCAGCGTCCCCGTACCACCGGTGATCAACACCGTGCCGGCCACATCGAGACCCGCCGGAACAGTGAGGACGATCTTCCCCACGTGAGCGGCCCGACTCATGAACCGGAAGGCGTTCCGCGCGCGGCGGACGTCCCAGGTGGTGAGTGGTGGCAGACCCAGCTCGCCCGTGCTGAGCAGCCGGACGGCCTCGGCCAGGATCTCCCCCAGCCGCTCCGGTCCCGCGTCGGCCAGGTCGAAGGCCAGCACGCCGGGCCGGATGTCGGCCTTGCCCATCTCCACGAACCGCCCGCCGGGCGCGAGCAGCCGCAGGGAGGCGTCCAGGAACTCACCGGACAGCGAGTTCAGCACCACGTCGAAGGGTCCGAACCGGTCGGCGAACTCCAGGGTCCGGGACGAGGCGATGTGGTCCTCGTCCAGCCCCAGGGCCCGCAGCGCGTCCCACTTGCCCGGGCCGGCGGTCGCGTGGACGTCCGCGCCCCAGAGCCGCGCGAGCTGGACCGCCGCCATGCCGACGCCGCCGGCCCCGGCGTGGATCAGCACCCGGTCGCCGGCCTTCAGCCCGCCCAGGTCGCGCAGGCCGTACCACGCGGTCAGGAACGCGATCGGCACAGAGGCGGCCTGGGTGAACGTCCACTCGTCGGGGATGCGCACCAGCACCCTGTGGTCGGCGACGGCCACCCGGCCGAACGCGCCGGGCAGCAGCCCGGCGACCCGGTCACCCGGCCGCAGCCCGGTGACCTCGGCGCCGACCTCGGTGACGACGCCCGCGCCCTCGCTGCCGAGCAGCGCCGGGTCCGGGTAGACGCCGAGGGCGATCAGCACGTCCCGGAAGTTCAGGCCGGCCGCCCGCACGGCGACGCGCACCTCCCGGGGCCCGGGCGGGGCCTGCTCGTACGGCAGGAAGGCGAGGTCGTCCAGGCTGCCCGTGTCCGACTGCGTCAGCCGTCCGTCGAACGCCTCCGGTGCGGAGCGCACGAGCCGGGGCACGTAGACGGCCCCCTGGCGAACCGCCACCTGGTCCTCGTCGCCGACCGACAGGCCGTCGGGCAGCTCGTCGGCGTCCACCAGCACGAACCGGCCAGGGTGCTCGGACTGCGCGGACCGGACCAGGCCCCAGACGGCCGAGGCTTCCGGGTCGCTCACCCCGTCACCGGGAACGACGGCGACCGCGCCCCGCGTACGCACCACGAGCCGCTCGCCGGGCCCGGCCAGGAAGTCCTGGACGGCCGTCAGCGCCTCGGCGACCGAGCCGGGCGAGACGACGGCGTCGCCGAGCGCGCCTTCGCCGGGGGTCAGCGGAATCCAGTCGAGGGCGTACAGCGGGCCGCGTTCAGCCATCGGACGGGTGGTCAGCGCCTCGATGGTCGCCACGGGCTCGCCGGACCGGTCCGCCAGGTGGACGGCGTACGTGCCGGGGCGCACCACCGTCAGCCGCACGCGTGCGGAGGTCACGCCGGTGCGGTGGACCGCGATCCCGCCCAGCGAGAACGGCAGCCGCACGGCGCCTTCCGTGCCGGACAGCAGCGCCAGCGGTTGCAGGGCTGCGTCCAGCAGGGCCGGATGGACGGAGAACCGGGCCGCGTCCGGCACGGTGACCTCGGCGAACACCTCGTCGCCGCGGCGCCACACCGCCTGCACGGCCTGGAAGGCCGGCCCGTACTCGTAGCCCGCCGCGGCGAGCGTGTCGTAGAGCCCGGTGACCGGTGCCGCGCCGGCCGGCGGCCAGTGCGTCAGCTCCCGGCCGATCACGGCCCGCCCGACCACAGGCTGCCCGCTCACCGTGCCGGTGGCGTGCCGCACCCAACCGTCCGTACGGGACCGGACGTCGACCGTGCGGCGGCCGGTCCCGTCCGGCTCGCCCACGACGACCTGCACGTCCACCGCGCCGTCCGCGGGCACCACCAGTGGCGCCTCCAGGACCAGTTCCTCCACTGTCGTCCCGGCCGCGCGCACCACCAGTTCCACGAACGCCGTCGCGGGCAGCAGCACCGTCCCCAGCACGGAGTGGTCCGCGAGCCAGGGGTGGGTGGCCAGGGAGAGCCGACCCGTCAGGATCCGCTGCTCGCCCACCTCGACGGCGGCGCCGAGCAGCGGGTGGTCCACCGAGTCGAGCCCGGCCGCGGACACGTCTCCCGCGCCTCCGGCGAGCCAGAACCGCGTCCGCTGGAAGGGGTAGGTGGGCAGCGCCACCGGCTCCCCCTCAGGGAGCGGCCACCGCACCGGCACACCCGCGACGAACAGCCGCGCCGCGGCGGCCAGGAATTCGGCCGGGGTGCCGTGGTCGCGGCGCAGTGTCCCGGTCACCACACCCGTCTCGTGTTCCTCCAGCGCGGGCGTGAGCACCGGGTGCGGGCTGATCTCGACGAAGACGGGGGCGCTGCCCGAGGCGAGCAGCAGCCGGGTGGTCTGGTCGAACAGCACGGGTTCGCGGAGGTTGCGGTACCAGTAGTCGGCGTCGAGCGCGGAGGTGTCGACGGGTTCCGCGGTGACCGTGGAGTGGAAGGGAATCGCCGCGGGCCGGGGCCGGATGTCCGCGAGTTCGGTCAGCAGCTGCCCGCGGATCGCCTCGACCTGCGCCGAGTGGGCCGCGTAGTCGACCGGCAGGCGGCGGGCGCGGACGCCGTCGGCCTCACAGGCCGCGAGCAGTTCGTCCAGCGCGTCCAGATCACCCGACACGACGACCGAACCCGGAGCATTGACCACCGCCACCGTCAGCCGGCCGTCCCAACGGGCCACGAACTCGGCGGCCCGCCCATGCCCGAGACCGACCGACACCATCCCACCCTGGCCTGCCAAAGCGACCAGGGCCCTGCTGCGCAGAGCGACCACCTTGGCCGCGTCGTCCAGGGACAACGCCCCCACCACACACGCCGCCGCGATCTCCCCCTGCGAGTGCCCGACGACGGCGTCGGGTTCCACACCATGGGCACGCCACAGTTCAGCGAGCGCCACCATCACCGCGAACAGGGCGGGCTGCACCACATCCACCCGCTCCAGCGACCCACCGCCCGTCAGCACCTCCACCAACGACCAGTCCGTGTACGGCGCCAGCGCCGCGTCACACGCGTCGATCGCCTCCCGGAACACCGGCTCCGAGCCGTACAACTCCCCACCCATCCCCACCCACTGCGCACCCTGCCCCGGGAACACGAACACCGACCGACCCAGCGGACGGACGGTCCCGGTGACCAGACCCGGCGCCGTGCCGCCCTCGGCCAGGGCCTCCAACGCCTCCACACCGCTCAGCACCGCTCGGTGCTCGAACACCGTGCGGGCGGCCAGAGCACCCCCGACCGCCGCCGCACTCACCTCGGGATGGGCGGCGGTGAAGGCGCCCAGCCGGCGCGCCTGCTCCCGCAACGCCGCCTCGGACCTGGCCGACACCACCCACGGCATCACCCCGCCCGCGGACCCCGCCGAAACCCCGGCCGGCTCCTCGGCCGGCTCCTCAGCAGCCGCCTCGATCACCACATGCGCGTTGGTACCGCTGATGCCGAACGCCGAGACGCCCGCGCGACGCAGGTGGCCGCTCTCGGGCCAGGGCCGGGCCTCGGTGAGCAGCCGGATGTTTCCTGACTCCCAGTCGACGTGCGAGGTGGGCGCATCCACATGCAGCGTCGGCGGCAACTGCCCGTGCCGCATCGCCATGACCATCTTGATCACACCCGCCACACCGGCCGCCGCCTGGGTGTGGCCGATGTTCGACTTCACCGACCCCAGCCACAACGGCTCCACCCGGTCCCGGCCGTACGTCGCCAACAGCGCCTGTGCCTCGATGGGATCGCCGAGCGTCGTGCCGGTGCCGTGCGCCTCCACCGCGTCCACCTCGGACGCCTCCAACCCCGCATTGGCGAGGGCCTGTCGGATCACCCGCTCCTGCGAGGGACCATTCGGCGCCCCGAGGCCGTTGGAGGTGCCGTCCTGGTTCACCGCCGAACCCCGCACCACCGCCAGCACCCGGTGACCGTTGCGACGGGCATCCGACAGCCGCTCCAGCAGCACGAGCCCCGCGCCCTCACCCCATGCCGTACCGTCAGCCGTCGACGAGAAGGGCTTGCACCGGCCGTCGGGGGCCAGGCCGCGCTGGCGCGAGAACTCCGTGAACCCCAGCGGGGTCGCCATCACGGTCACCCCGCCGGCCAACGCCAGCGAGCACTCCCCCGAGCGCAGCGCCTGCGCCGCCAGGTGGATCGCCACCAGCGAGGACGAGCAGGCGGTGTCCAGTGAGACCGCCGCGCCCTCCAGCCCCAGCAGGTAGGCGATCCGGCCGGAGGTCACGCTGGTCGCGGCACCCGTACCGAGATAGCCCTCGGCGTCGACGGGTGCCTGGTCTCCGCCGTAGCCGGAGGACCAGATACCGGTGAACACGCCCGTCTGACTGCCCCGCAACGACGTCGGATCGATCCCCGCGTCCTCCAACGTCTCCCACGCGGTCTCCAACAGCACCCGCTGCTGCGGATCCATCGCCAACGCCTCACGCGGCGAGATCCCGAAGAAATCGGCATCGAACCCCGCCGCATCCGCGAGGAAGCCACCCGACCGCGTGTACGACGTCCCCGGATGGTCCGCGTCCGGATGGAACAGCCCCTCGACATCCCACCCGCGATCACCCGGGAACCCCCCGATCGCGTCCACCCCACCCGACACCAGGCCCCACAACTCCTCCGGCGAGCCCACCCCACCCGGCAACCGGCACCCCATGCCCACGATCACCACCGGATCGCTCGCCACCGGAACCCCCACCGGCACCACCGGCACCACACCCGTACCCGCACCGAGGATCCCGCTCAGCAGGTGCTCGGCGAGTTGCCGCGGGGTGGGGTGGTCGAAGACGAGGGTGGCGGGCAGCCGCAGGCCGGTGGCGGTGTTGAGCCGGTTGCGCAGTTCCACGGCGGTCAGGGAATCGAAGCCGAGGTCCTTGAACGGCTGCCGCTCCCATCCGGCCCCCGGTTCGCGGTGACCGAGCACGGCGGCGGTGTCGGCGGTGACCAGGTCGAGTGCGGCTCGCAGCCGTTCGGCCTCCGGCAGTGACCGCAGGCGGTCGGCGATCGCGCCGCGCCGCGCCGGGCGACGGGCCGCCTTGCGGGAGACGAGACCCCTGAGGGCCGCCGGGACCGCCGGGGCGCCCGCCATCACCGACAGGTCGAGGCGCACCGGCACCAGCGCGGCCCGGTCCGTGGCCAGGGCCGCGTCGAACAGCGACAGGGCGTGGTCGGTGGCCAGCGGCACGACCCCGGCTCGCGTCAGCCGGTCCTGGTCGGCCTCGGTCAGGTGCCCGGTCATGCCGCTGGCCTCGGCCCAGTAGCCCCAGGCCAGCGAGATCGCCGGCAGTCCGAGGGCGCGCCGGTGGACGGCGAGGGCGTCGAGGAAGGTGTTGGCCGCGGCGTAGTTGGCCTGCCCGGGGCTGCCGAGCGTCCCGGCCGCCGAGGAGAAGAGGACGAACGCCGCCAGGTCCCGCCCCCGGGTGAGCTCGTGCAGGTTCCACGCGGCCCGCGCCTTGGGCTCCCAGACCGCGGCGAGACGTTCGGGGGTCAGGGACTCCACCACGGCGTCGTCGAGCACGCCCGCCGCGTGCACGACGGCGGTCAGCGGATGCTCGGCCGGGATCGAGTCCACGACGGCCGCCAGCGCCTCCCGGTCGGCCACGTCACAGGCCACCACCGTCACCTGCGCGCCCAGCCCCGCCAGCTCCTCGCACAACGCCGCCCCGCCACCACGACGACTGACCAGCACCAGATGCCGCACACCCCGCTCGACCACCAGATGCCGGGCCACCCGGCCACCCAGCGTCCCCGTACCACCGGTGATCAGCACCGTGCCGGCCACATCGAGACCCGCCGGAACAGTGAGGACGATCTTCCCCACGTGAGCGGCCCGGCTCATGAACCGGAACACGTCGACCGCGTCCCGGACCCCGCGCACGTCCAACGGCAGCGGTGCGAACCCGCCGTCCGTGAAGGCCCGTACGACGGCGTCCAGGATCTCGCCGAGCCGTTCCGGCCCCGCGTCGGCGATGTCGAAAGCCCGGTAGACGAGGTCGGGATGGTCGGCCGCGTCGCGGATGTCGGTCTTGCCCATCTCCACGAACCGGCCGCCGGGCACCAGCAGCCGCAGGGAGGCATCGACGAACTCGCCGGACAGCGAGTCCAGGACCACGTCCACGGGCGGGAACTTCTGCTCGAACTCCAGGGTGCGCGACGAGGCGATGTGGTCCTCGTCCAGTCCCAGGGCGCGCAGGGTGTGCCATTTGGCCGGGCCGGCGGTGGCGAACACCTCCGCCCCGAGCCGCCGGGCCAGTTGGATCGCCGCCATGCCGACGCCGCCGGTGCCGGCGTGGATCAGGACCCGGTCACCGGCCTTCAGGCCGCCCAGGTCGCGCAGGCCGTACCAGGCGGTCAGGAACACCACGGGCACTGACGCGGCCCTGGCGAACGACCAGTCGTCGGGCATCCGGACCAGCAGCCGCTGGTCGGCGACGGTGACCGGGCCGAAGGCACCGGGGACCAGGCCCATGACCCGGTCGCCGGGCCGGAACCGGCTGTCCGGGCCGGTTTCGAGGACGACGCCCGCGCCTTCGCCGCCCATCAGGGCCTCGCCGGGGTAGACGCCGAGGGCGATCAGCACGTCCCGGAAGTTGAGTCCGGCCGCCCGCGTGGCGATCCTGACCTGTCCGGGCTCCAGCGGCTCCATGAGTTCCGGGCGGGGCACCAGCGCCAGGTCGTCGATGCTGCCGGTGCCCGTGTCCTCCAGCCGCCAGGTCCCGTCCGGCGGGGTGAGGCCCGCGCCGACGCGGACCAGGCGGGGGACGCGCAGCGTCCCTTGGCGTACCGCCAGTTCCGGCTCGTCCGTGCCGGCGATCAGCGCGGGGTCCCAGGTCGGGTCGGCGTCGACCAGGACGAACCGCCCGGGGTGCTCGGCCCGCGCGCCGCGGACGAGACCCCAGACCATCGAGTGGTGGAGGCCGACCACGTCGCCGGGCGCGGCGGCGACGGCGTTGCGGGTGACGACCGCCAGCCGCGTCCGCTCGCCCTCCAGGTGGTCCCGGATCACGGCGAGTACGCTCCGCGCGCTCTCGTACGCCGCCTCGACGGTGTCCGCCTCGGGCTCCGGCCCGGGCACCTCGTGGACGACCAGGTCCGTGGGGACGACCGGGTCCGCACCGACGACCGGGTCCGCACCGACGGCCAGGTCCGCGGGGCCGCCGCCCGTCGATGCCGCTGCGAAGGGGACCCAGTCGAGTGCGTACAGGCTGTCCGGGACGGCGGTGGCGTCCCGGACGGTCAGCGACGTGATGACCGCGACCGGGGTGCCGTCCGGACCGGCCACGGCCACGGTGTACGTGTCCGGCCCGGTGGCGGACAGGCGTACGCGTAGCGGCCCGCGGCCCGCGGGCCGTATCGCCACTCCGGTGAACGCGAACGGCAGGCCGGTGCGGTCGGTGAGGAACGCCATGGGGTGCAGCGCGGCGTCGAGCAGCGCGGGGTGCAGGGCGAACGGCTCCTCGGCGGGGAGCTCCACCTCGGCGTAGACGGTGTCGCCGACCCGCCAGGCCGCCGTGACGCCCTGGAACGCCGGCCCGTACTCGTAGCCGAGCACGGACAGCGAGTCGTAGAGCCCGTCGACGTCGAGGGGCTCGCCGGGCGACGGCCAGTCCCAGGCGGCCGGCACCGGCTCCTCGCCCAGGGTCCCGGTGGCATGCCGCACCCACTCGTCGCCGTCACGCGAGTACACCGTGAGCGGGTTGCGGCCGTCGGCCTCGGGGCCCACGACGACCTGGAGGTGCACCGGGGTGTCGTCGAGGACGAGCGGCGTTTCGAGCACCAGCTCCTCGACCGCGTGGCCGAGCCGGCCGGCCGCGTACGCCGCCATCTCCGCGAACGCGGTGCCGGGCAGGAGGACGGAGCCCCGCACGGCGTGGTCGGCCAGCCAGGGGTGGGTGGCGAGCGAGATCCGTCCGCTGAGCACCGCGCCGTCGGGCAGTTCCACGAACGTGCCGAGCAGGGGGTGGTCGCCGGACGCCGTCGGGACGGGCCGCAGCCAGTAGGGCTCGCGCTGGAAGGCGTACGTCGGCAGGCTGACGGGCTCGATGTCGTCCGGGAACCGCCAGTCGACCGGGACACCATGGACGTGCAGGCGGCCGAGCGGGGTGAGGAAGTCGTCCTGGTCGCGCCGGAGCGTGCCGGTGACGAGGAGGTCGGAGCCGTGGTGGTGACCGGTCTCCTCGACGGCGGAGGCCAGGACCGGGTGCGGGCTGACCTCGACGAAGACGGTGTGGCCGTGGTCGAGCAGTGCACGGGTGGTCTGGTCGAACAGCACGGGTTCGCGGAGGTTGCGGTACCAGTAGTCGGCGTCGAGGCCGGAGGTGTCGATCTCCTCGCCGGTCACCGTGGAGTGGAAGGGGACGTCCGCGGTCCTCGGCTCGATCCCGGCGAGGTCGGTCAGCAGTTGCTCGCGGATCGCCTCGACCTGCGCCGAGTGGGCCGCGTAGTCGACCGGCAGGCGGCGGGCGCGGACGCCATCGGCCTCACAGGCCGCCAGCAGTTCGTCCAGCGCGTCCAGATCACCCGACACCACCACGCTGTCCGCCGAGTTGACCACCGCCACCGTCAGCCGGCCGTCCCAGCGGGCCACGAACTCGGCGGCCCGCCCATGCCCGAGGCCGACCGACACCATCCCACCCTGGCCCGCCAGAGCGACCAGGGCCCTGCTGCGCAGAGCGACCACCTTGGCGGCGTCCTTCAACGACAACGCCCTCACCACACACGCCGCCGCGATCTCCCCCTGCGAGTGCCCCACGACGGCGTCGGGCTCCACACCATGGGCACGCCACAGCTCCGCCAGCGCCACCATCACCGCGAACAGGGCGGGCTGCACGACATCCACCCGCTCCAGCGAGCCGCCACCGATCAGCACTTCCACCAGCGACCAGTCGGTGTACGGCGCCAACGCCGCGTCACACGCGTCGATCGCCTCCCGGAACACCGGCTCCGAGCCGTACAACTCCCCACCCATCCCCACCCACTGAGCGCCCTGCCCCGGGAAGACGAACACCGACCGACCCAGTGGACGGACGGTCCCGGTGACCAGATCCGGCGCCGTGCCGCCCTCCGCCAGGGCGTCCAACGCCTCCACACCGCTCAGCACCGCACGGTGGTCGAAACGCGACCGCCCTGCCAGCGCCCGACCCACCGCGACCGCGCCGACCCCCGGATGCCCGGCCAGGAACGCCCCCAGCCGACGTGCCTGCTCCCGCAACGCCACATCCGACTTGCCCGACAGCACCCACGGCACCACCCCGCCCGGGGACCCCGCCGGAACCAGGGCCGGCTCCTCGGCGGCCGCCTCGATCACCACGTGCGCGTTGGTGCCGCTGATGCCGAACGCCGACACGCCGGCACGGCGGGGACGCCCCGTCTCCGGCCACGGCCGGGCCTCGGTGAGCAGGGAGACACGGCCCGCCGACCAGTCGACGTGGGAGGTCGGCGCGTCCACGTGGAGGGTCCGCGGCAGTCGCCCGTGCCGCATCGCCATCACCATCTTGATCACACCCGCCACACCCGCCGCCGCCTGGGTGTGCCCGATGTTCGACTTCACCGACCCCAGCCACAACGGCTCGTCCCGCCCCTGGCCGTAGGTCGCCAGGAGGGCCTGGGCCTCGATGGGGTCGCCAAGGGTGGTCCCGGTGCCGTGGGCCTCCGCCGCGTCCACGTCCGCCGTCGACAGTCCGGCGTTCGCCAGCGCCTGCCGGATGACGCGTTCCTGGGACGGCCCGTTCGGCGCCGCGAGCCCGTTCGACGCGCCGTCCTGGTTCACCGCCGAGCCCCGCACCACCGCCAGCACCCGGTGGCCGTTGCGACGGGCGTCCGACAGCCGCTCCAGCAGCACCAACCCCGCGCCCTCGCCCCAGGACGTACCGTCAGCGGCCTCGGCGAACGCCTTCACCCGCCCGTCCACCGCAAGCCCCCGCTGCCGCGAGAACTCGACGAACCCCGCCGGCGTCGCCATCACCGTCACCCCGCCGGCCAACGCCAGCGAGCACTCCCCCGCCCGCAGCGCCTGCGCCGCCAGATGGATCGCCACCAGCGAGGACGAGCACGCCGTGTCCACCGACACCGCCGGACCCTCCAGCCCCAGCAGGTACGACACCCGCCCGGACGTGGCGCTGGTGGCTGTTCCGGTGGCGAGGAAACCTTCGAGGTCCGGCGGCGGCTGGTTGCCGTAGCCGGAGGACCACAGGCCGGTGAACACGGCTGTGCGGCTGCCGCCGAGCGTGGTCGGGTCGATGCCGGCGTACTCGAAGGTCTCCCAGGCGGTCTCCAGCAGCACCCGCTGCTGCGGATCCATCGCCAACGCCTCACGCGGCGAGATCCCGAAGAACCCTGCGTCGAAGCCGGCGCCGTCGGCGAGGAAGCCGCCCGATCTGCTGTAGGTCGTGCCCGGCCGGTCCGGGTCCGGGTCGTAGACGACCTCCCATCCACGGTCCGGCGGGAATTCGGTGATCGCGTCGGCACCGTCCGAGACGAGCCGCCACAGGCCGTCCGGGGACTCCACCCCGCCCGGGTAGCGGCAGCCCATGCCGATGATCGCGATCGGCTCGCGCGCGGCCTCCTCCATGTCGGAGAGGCGCTTGCTGAGCACTCCCAGGTCGGCCGTGGCGCGCTTGAGGTAAGTGCGGAGCTTCTCTTCGTCAGACATCGCTACTCCTCGCCGTTGCGGGACTCGCCCGAGCGGATGACCTGGGTCCTGCGGTGCGCATCGTCCAGAAGGCTGAACAGTTCGTCGTCGCTGGCCTCGTCGACACCGGCCGCGGAGCCGGTGCGTTGGGCGGTCCAGGCCGCGAGAAGTGCTTCGAGGCGGGCCGCGACGGTCTCGTAGTCGGCGTCGGCGGCTGCCGCGTCCAGGGTCGACTTGAGCCGGTCGAGTTCGGCGAGCAGGGGGTCGGGGCCGGTGCCGTGCAGCCGTGTGTGCACGAAGGCGGCGAGGCGGGCCGGTGTCGGATGGTCGAAGACGAGCGTGGCGGGCAGGCGCAGGCCGGTGTCCGCGTCGAGCTGGTTGCGCAGTTCCACGGCGGTGAGCGAGTCGAACCCGATGTCGGTGAACGCCTGGTCGGGGTCGACTGCCTCCGGTGACGAGTGCCCCAGGACGAGGGCGACCTGGGCCACGACGAGCTGCCGCACGTCGGCCTGCGTCCACACCCGGTCGGCGGCCTGCCTGCGCCGGGGCCGTACCAGCTCCCGCAGCAGGGCGGGCGGGTCGCCGGCGCGGCGCAGCGCCGGCAGGTCGAACCTGACGGGGGCGAGGGTGGGGGTGCCCGCCGTCAGCGCGACGTCGAACAGGGCCAGCGCGTCCGTCGTCGGCAGCGGCCGTACGCCGGCCCTGGTCAGGCGGTGCCGGTCGGTGGCGGTCAGACCGCCGGTCATGCCGCTGGCCTCCGCCCAGTAGCCCCAGGCGAGCGACACGGCCGGCTGTCCCTGGGCGTGCCGGTGCGCGGCGAGGCCGTCGAGGTACGCGTTCGCCGCCGCGTAGTTCGCCTGGCCCGCGCCGCCCAGCACACCGGCCGCCGACGAGAACAGCACGAACGCCTCCAGGTCCGAGGTCAGTTCGTGGAGGTGCCGCGCCGCGAGGGCCTTCGGCTCCCACACGCGCGCGAACTGCTGCGGGGTGAGGGATTCCACGACGGTGTCGGCCAGCGTGCCCGCGGCGTGGATCACCGAGGTGACCGGGTGTTCGGCGAGCAGCCGCGCCACCGCCTCGCGGTCGGACACGTCGCACGCCACGATGTCGGCGGTCGCGCCCAGCGCGGCCAGGTCGGCGGTCAGCGCGGCAGCGCCGGGGGCGTCCGGGCCGCGCCGGCCGACCAGCAGCAGGTGCCGCACGCCGTGCCGGACGGCGAGGTGGCGGGCGATCGCGCCGCCCAGGGTGCCGGTGCCGCCGGTGACGAGCACCGTGCCCTCGGGGCCGAGCAGCGAGGGCAGCGGTTCGGCCCGCGCGCGTTCGAGGCGGGGGACGTGAACGGCGCCGACGCGGATCGCGAGCTGGGGTTCGTCGCCGGCCAGCCGGACCTCGTCGCCGTCGTCACCGTCGACCAGCACGAACCGGCCGGGGTGCTCGGCGGCGGCCGACCGGACCAGGCCCCAGACGGCGGCGGCCTGCGGGTCGACGTCCTCGCCCGGCCGAACCGGCACGGCGTTGCGCGTGGCGACCACCATGCGCGGGGTGTCCGTGGTGAGGAAGTCCTGGATCACCCGCAGGGTCTCGACGGGCGAGGTGGCGTGGTGGACCGGGATGTCCGGTTCGGTGGTCGCC